>JBDRFO010000172.1:0-2455 GCA_043818655.1 Chloroflexota bacterium | reverse complement strand
GACTTTCGCCAGTAACCATTTCGGTGGGGTCATGCCGTATGTTATCATTTAATGACGCAGCCGACAACAGGTGCACGGTAGTATCGCTCAAAACCGGAATAGAGGGAGACCGATGGGGCAAAGAGCAAAATTCGAACCAGTTTTCTGGAGCAGCCTGATATTTGTTGTCTCTGAAGCTCTTGCCTTTTACTTCGTTTTCCAGGCCAGGGATTTCTTGATACGCAGCAATATTGCTGCTCCGGAGGTGCCCCTTCAACTGCCCCTGGCTTACTTCTTCGGGGTGGTGGTTTTGCTGGGTGCAGTTCTTTTCCTGGTGCCTATTTCTAAGTTGAGAATATTTTTAAGAATCATGTTCGCTTTTTTATATTGCTGGGGACTTTTCATATTGCTCGGCCTTTCTTTACCACTACCGGCGGCTTCCCTCATTGCCATCGCTGCGGGCCTGGTGTGGTTTTTCAGACCGATAGTCTGGCTGCACAATCTGCTCATGATTTTCGCCATAGTCAGCGTGGGACTTGTGTTCGGCTTGATTCTCCCGCCCTTGTCGGTCATAATTCTCCTTCTGGTGATGTCAATTTATGACCTCGTAGCGGTTCGCCTGGGATATATGCTGTGGCTTACAAAAAAGCTATCAGAATCGGATAATCTCCCCGCCTTTATTATCCCGAAAAAACTTTCCTTTTGGAACCTGAACCTTAAAGCAGCCGGTTTTAGAAAGCTTATTGAAGGTACAGCCGCGGAGAGGGAGTTTTCAATACTGGGAGGAGGGGACATAGGCTTTCCGCTCATCCTGACGGTCTCGGTTTTCATGGTTTACGGATTTTCACGCGCTCTGATTGTTGCTGTGTTTTCGTTAGTCGGCCTGATTGCCGCTTACTGGATTCAACTGCGTTTCCTCAAGGGAAAGCCCATGCCCGCCTTACCCCCGATTTTCCTTACGTCCCTGGTTGGATTTCTGGTTGTGCGCTTTGTAATTTAAGATAAAAGGCAATGGGCTATCCCGTTTTGACGGCACGCGCTACCGTACTGCCCAGTTCCCGGCACCTGGCAAGGTCATCCGCTTTCGGCTGCCACTTGGCCGGCACAGCCTCCCCGACGAGGGGTATCTTACACTTGGCGAAGTGTTCCTCGAGGTTCTTTATGCTTTCACCGCTCCAGCCATAGGAGCCGAATGCCGCCCCAATCTTGTTCTGAAACCGGAGGCCTTTAATGTCTTCGAGAACCGGGGTGATTGATGGCAGCAGTCCCTGATTGAAGGTGGGGGAGCCGATGATGATAGCTTTTGTCTTGAAAATCTCGGTGATGACATCATTACTGTCCGAGACAGCCATATGGAATATTTTGTACGGGACGCCCTCGGCGAGGAGCCCTTCGCCGATTGCCTCGGCCATGAGCCGGGTTGCATGCCACATGGTGTCAAAGAGAATCACGGCGCTCTTTTCAGGCTTCTGTGCTGCCCACTCCTGATACTTCCTGACAATCTGCAGTGGCTCTTTCCTCCAGATGACACCGTGACTCGGAGCGATGATGTCCACCGACAGGTTCAAAGCCAATACCTCTTCTATCTTTTTTAAGACCTGGTTGCTGTACGGCGTCAGGATGTTGGCATAGTACTTGATTGCCTCCTCGTAAAGCTCTTCCTGGTTCACCTGGTCGTTGAAACGGAGGTCGGTAGCATAGTGCTGGCCGAAGGCGTCGTTGGACATCAGGATGTTCTTACCGCTGAGATAGGTGAACATACTGTCCGGCCAGTGAAGCATTGGCGCTTCGATAAATGCGAGGTCGTTCTTGCCGATATTGAGCCTGTCCCCGGTTTGAACCGCCTGGAAGGTCCAGGGCTGGTGATAATGTCCCTCGATGCTCTCCCGGCCTCTTTTTGAGACAACTACGGTTGCATCAGGAGCGTACCGCAGTACCGCAGCCAAGCCCCCGGAATGGTCAGGTTCGGCATGGTTTGCAACGACTATATCGATTTTTGCCGGGTCAATAATTTCGCGTATGTTGTTGATAAGCTGGTCACTGAAAGGTCCCCAGACCGTGTCCACCAGAACCGTTTTCTCGTCCTTTATGAGATAGGCATTGTAGGAACTCCCGCGATGCGTGGATAGCTCATGGCCGTGGAATTCCCTGAGCGCCCAATCCACCACGCCAACCCAGTACACATCCCTGGCGATTTCCGTTATCATTCTCGCTCCTTCCGACGTTATTAGAGGAGGCCCCCATAGTTCTATTGTAATGTGGCTTTGAGAGCCGGTCAACAATTCGATGATGGGACCGATTTGATTTTTTTGTTAAGGAACAATTCGAAAATTACCAATAGCCAATCCTTCGACAAGCTCAGGACAAGCACCAAACAAGTTACAATGACCGAATCCCAAACACTTCAAATCCCCCTTTGTCCCCCCGTATTCCCGTATCAATCCCGTGTCAAGCACGGGACAGGGTACGGGACGGG
>JBDRFO010000171.1:0-4594 GCA_043818655.1 Chloroflexota bacterium | reverse complement strand
ATATGATCAGCTCCCGTAACTGTGAAGCCCAGGTAGTAAATTCACCCCAAAATAGGTGAAAATGACTGCCATAAATCCTATGATCGAAAGAAAGGCGATCCGCCTGCCATGCCAGCCACGCATCATCCTCGCGTGCAGCAGGGTTGCATAGATAAACCAGGTGATCAACGACCATGTCTCCTTGGGATCCCAGCCCCAGTAACGCCCCCAGGCTGAATTTGCCCAGACCGCCCCTGTCACTATCCCTATGGACAGAAACAGAAAACCGAACATTACCATCTGATGGGTCAACTCGTCCAAGGCCTTTGAATCGGTAAGATGATTGAGGGGATTGAGGGTACCATTCGTGTTCTTTCGCCTAAAAAGGTATAAAAGGCTCGTTCCAAAGGCAACTGCAAAGGCTGCATAACCAATAAAACAGGTAATAACGTGAGCAATGAGCCAGTTGCTTTTTAGTGCAGGGACAAGAGGACTAATTTGGTCGTTTATATTGGGAGACAAAGAGGCATATGCCATTGCCAGAAAGGCAAGGGGCATGGTAAATGCGCCTATTATGCGGTTCTCGTATTTTCTCTCAATGATCAGATAGATAACCACAATGGCCCAGGAATAGAAGACTAGAGACTCATATAAGTTTGAAAGGGGCGCATGCCCGATGCCGAGTCTATACGACTCCACCCACCGCATCATGATCCCTGCGGTATTCCCCGCGGCACCGATAAAGGCCGTCCATGTGCCGAGCCTGCCAGCGAGTGGCCTCTTAAAGACCCAGGCGCCAACATACAAAAAAGCCGCGAGGCCATAGACGAATGTAATAATTGATAACAAATTAGCGCTATTCATAAACTACCCTCGTGTTTTGTGCCCTAGGGCCGCCCACAGTATCATGTGTTTCAATTGAAGCCAGGTTTCGAGAGATCCTCCGCAGCTTCTTCTGCATCCCGATCCTGTTCTTATCGGCAGTACCTGCAACCATGACCCTGCTTGTATTCCCGCTTCTCACCACTTCAATGCAAACCCTTTGGTGAGACAAGAGGAATACGATGCAAAGTCCCATAATCATCACCACACATCCTGCGTAAATCACCCCCACACCTGGATCTTTCTTTACCAGGAGCCCGGTAAAATAGCGCGGAGCATAATGTACCACCGAGATAGTCAAGTCACCTTTCCTCATCCTATCGAACTTCGGAAAACGCAAAGGCAGCATTACGTCGATCGGATTCCCGTCATTCGGCGTGAGCAGTCCCCAAAAAGTTTCTCCAAGATTGCGGCCTCTGAAATCGTACGAGCGCTTTACACCCTTGAAGAGGAACTTTCCTCTCCCCTCAGGGAGCTCAAACCCCTGTCCGATCAGTACCACTTTTTTGTATGTCTTACCTGTTTTTCCGCTAGTCAAACTTACTGTGAGTTCCTTTGGCTGGATTCTGCCATAACTTGACTGATAGATGCGTATTCCCTTGTAACTAAGAGGGGCATTCACAATGATATCTTTCTTTAACACCTCACTTCCTTTTTCAAGTATGGTCAGGCTGGAGCGGTATTCGCGTGGAGCTCCGGAATCGTAAAAGCTCACATTAAAATCATCACACCTTATTTCAAAGTCCAGGCCGTGCGGTTTCCCGGTATTCGTTAATTTTATGCTCTTCGCGCTCTCACCCTCAGCGATCGTGACTGATCCGTCAAAACCGAAAATAGACCCCATCAAACCGCCCAGTAGAAAAAGGATTACACTTAGATGTACGATGTGAACTCCGAGGCGACTCCAGCGCCAATTTTCGGCAAAAATACAGAAACCTTTGTCAGTATCTTCCAGCCTACTGTATCTAAAGCCCCTGGAAATAACCCGCCTGTAGGCCTTCTTCAGCGTTTCAGGTGAACCGTTGGCAGTAAATTCCTCTTTTTGGGAAAGGTCCCTGAATCTTGAAACGTTAAATGGACGAATCTTTGGGAACGATATCTTCCATGTTGCAGGGAGCCGATTGAGTGAGCATACCACCACATTTATAGTCAGGATGACGAGTAGGAACGTAAACCACCATGAATGGTACATGTCAAAAAGGTCAAAGAGCGAAAACATTCTGTAGACAAACTCACCATACTCACGAAGGTATGCAGCAGGGCTTTCGTTTTGTGGAATGAGGGTCCCAATAATAGAAGTCGCCGCAAGTAACAGTAATACTGTCACCGCAAGTTTGACCGAGGCAAAATATCTCTGCAATTTTTTAAGGTAGGTCAAGAAAGTACCCCCTTTTCTTGTATGTATCTCTTGGCTGTTTCTCAGGACCGCTCCTTAGCAAAAAAACCTCTGCGGTGAGAGTGACGAATCTGAGACGGTACCGATCCTGGAGACCTTATGGAAAAGTGGGGGGCGTCATCTACACGCCCCCTATGTTTAGTAGTTATTCTTTCCGTTGTTTACTACAGCGTAACTTCCTCTCTTTTTACCTTTGCCTATTGCGAACCATGGCAGCTCGAACAGTCTGTCCTTGTGGTATGCCCTGGTGGTTGCTCACCGCTTGGCCCCCCAGTGCCAGACCCTTCTCCTTCCGCTTCAGCCTTAAACAGCATGAAATCGAAATTCCCGCCATTTTCTGCCATATGAGTTCTCGAGAAAATGCTGTCATGACAAGAGGAACATACTGAAGCGACCGGCGTGATTTCCCTATCATCATCAGGGTCCTCAGGGTCATCTCCCACGTTGACGGTTGTCGGCTGCACGTTTTCATCAATGGGAAGTTCAAACGTGCCGCTGAGGTGACAGGCCTCACAGTTTTGGAGAATCCCGGGGAATCGGACATGACTGAAGTCATTCGCTCTGCTTCCATAACCATAGACCACGATACCGTTTTCACGAAAACCGTTCATATCCTTATCACCCGCATGTATGGCATGAATCATATGTTTGAAGTCAATGGTTTCTTCTGCCTTACCATCAGCCGTAGTAGTAGGATCAGCCGGACGAAAGTCGACGTCCGTGGCGTTTGCGTTATGACAAATGACACAGACCTGGGTGTTGTTATTGCGGTTGGAGCCATGCGCACTCAACAAGCCGTGGCATTTGTTACAGTTGGCAGTGTCCACGATTAGTCGGCGGTTTTGGGCAACAGCGTCGGTGATGGCAAAGCTCCGGGCGACGCTTGTTGCAGGGACCCTGTCATCAACGCCTCCATCTCCATCCAGGTCCCTAACAGGGCGCCCCTGCAATGCAACAATTCCTGAGCCGGTCACGTCCGCCGGGATTGCGTCGTTTGCGGTCACGGTGTAAATAAAGTTTCCAGTGTCTGTCGCATCCCCTACACTCACCGTCAGGGGTTGGGCCGGGGGCGTCCCGCTGTCCGTATTGTTGTAATCAGCCGTATTCCACCCGATCCGGAAGCTGAGACCGGTAAAATCCGTTGTCGTCGTATCCGTGATGTCATAGGGCATATTCGCGTTGGTCGGATCGGTAATCGAGAATTGGATCGTCACATCCAGGGCACCTGCCGTTCCCGCTGTGGTGCTGATATTAAGGATATTGAACTGGATACTCTGGGCGGCGACCTGTTCAGCAATTGTATGAGAATCCATGATCTGTTGTACGGTCAAGTTGGGGAAGCCCGGAAAAGTACCGGGGTCATTGTGGCAAGAGGTGCAGGAGGCCGTGGTGGGCACGTCCTTCCAGTTATCACCTTCTGGTGTGTCGGCATCCACTCCGTCATGACACTTGGTGCAGTTCCGGATGTCCTGGGGGTAAACCACGGTGCTGTAATCGGCCCTACCCAAGGTATAATTACCGCCGGGCAAATCTTCCCCGCGGTGGATCTTGTGGATCATTACCTTAAAATCCACTGTGTTGCCGCTGGTTGGGTCTGTGCTGCCGGGATTGTGGCAGGTCACGCAATATTCCAGCGATTTCCTGTCCCCGCCGTGGAAGCCCAGTCTCACATGACATTGATTGCATGAAGCGTTTGCGGAAATTTTGCGGTTCACGGCTGGCACTGGGAAAGGGGAGGCCAGAGGAAGACTATTCGGGACAAAATCCACAAAGGCGTTGTTCACGTTGTCGGGGAACTGGGTGGCAATGCGATGTGTGTTGGCCCTACCGTAAGTTATGTCCGCACCCGACACGGGATCCTTGACCGCATTCATGTTAAAGGATAACCTATACCTATACTCGCCAGGTGTAGTAAGGGCTGAAAATACTCCCACATTTGCCCTTTCAGACGTGGCCCGAAGGGGGGCCCCAGCCGAGTTGATATAGCTTTGCCAGTTCATGTCGGCCCCGATTCCGGGAACCAGTTTTGCGAGGGTAAACCTCAGGTTTCTAAGCTGACCTGTGGAACCGGTATCCGTCGGATCGATATATACGGGAATGAGAGGATTAGCGCTGTCCACAATCTTAACATCAACCTCAAGCCGGACATCACCTCCGCCCAAATCGACTTCTCTGACAGCGATGATACTCACCGCAGGGCTGTTGGTTTCGATAGAATGCACCTCTGCCACGTCTCTGATACTTCCGGGGCGATGGCAAAGGAGGCAGTCCTCGCTGAACGTCTGCCGGACTAGCTGTTCAACTGGCTCGGATTGCCCGCCCGAGCCTCCGCATCCA
>JBDRFO010000170.1:0-3345 GCA_043818655.1 Chloroflexota bacterium | reverse complement strand
TGTGGATACCAGCTTAAAGCCCTGAATGGCAAGCATTATACCCAGCGCCACCTGGATGCCCCTGACCACGGTTCTTGGGGTGATAGAGGCTACTTTCTGCATGAGACCGGAGAAGGCAAGCACTATCCAGATAATCCCGGTGCCAAAGCCTGTGGCGTAGATCATCGAGGGGAGCCATTTCTGGGCGATGGCCGTAACCGCCAGCGCCTTCATCGGCTCAACTGGCATCGGCTGGCGGTAAATAATTCCAGTGGCAATATTAACGAGTCCCATCATAACAAGGAGACCCGCCGGGTTCATGCCGTTTATCACGATGTAGCCAACCGCCAGAGGGAAAAGGGTACCGAAATCACCCATTGAGCCGGCAAGCTCACGTAGATTGAACTCAAAGTCTTTGTAACGCATAATCTCTCCTTTCCGAATACGGGAGGCACAGGCGTTTCCACCTGCACCCTCAGGGCGTACTGCCCAACGACCAGGCACCATACCATTTAGTATAGGTTCAGGTGGCTGGTTCAGAGACCATGCTCTTGTATTTTTTAGTGGTGGCATTCTAGCACGCGCTTATAAGACTGTCAACGTCCCTGCTGGGTTAAAAGCAAGCAGTGAGTTTGTTGCTCCTTGCGCAATAACAGCAGACAGAGTGCAGAATATCCTCTACTGCCGCTTAAGCTTCTAACCCGATCTATCTTCATACTGCCGTAGTTCCATGGAGAGGTAATGATTGATTATCGTCCTGACGACGACAACAATACCAAGTGCGGCAATTTCGGAGAGGCTTGGGGAAGCCAAGGCACGGATAATCTCCGCAACCGCGAGGAACTCCACCCCCAGCAGCAGGTGAAGACCGATATCCCGCCGTATGCGAACCAGCGGCAGCTCTTTTTTACCGCCCGGTTTGAGTGAAACAAACTCTGCCACGACGAACTCGGCAAAGCCCACCAGCACCCCCCAGACGACAACGGCAATGCCGACGGAGCCGATCAGAAAAGAAACAAAAGCCAGACTGCCAATTTCCTGAATCATAAGTTTACCTGCCCAAGCGTCAGTGTATGGCAGAACATCAGGGATAACAATCATTCTTTGGGGCGAAAGGGATTAAACCTTCAGGTTTCTTCCGCCTTTTTCTTGAGCAGGTAGAGCTGATTGATGGCTTCAAGAGGTGTCAGGGAGTTAACATCCAGTTTCTTCAGTTCTTCAATTAACGGCGACTCCGGCGCCAGGAGGGATAACTGTACCGCGACTGGCTTTTTCCGCCCGCCCTTGATGGCTCCCCTGGTTCGAGTGCTGTCCTCTTCAAAATCATCCAGCACCTCACGGGCACGGCGTAACACGAGGCGGGGCAGTCCCGCCAGCTTTGCCACATGGATACCGTAGCTTTTGTCCACCCCGCCGGGCATAATCCGGCGCAGAAAAATGACCTCGCCGTTCTCCTCCGTAACCGCCACGTTATAGTTTTTTACCCTGGGGAGATACCGGGCAAGCTCCACCATCTCGTGATAATGAGTGGCAAAGATCGTCCTGGCGCCAAGCCGGTTGTGGATATACTCGCTGACGGCACGGGCAATAGCAAGCCCATCGTAGGTGCTGGTGCCTCGCCCGATCTCATCAAGGATAACGAGAGACCTGGCGGTGGCGTTATTCAGGATACTGGCGGTCTCCACCATTTCCACCATGAATGTTGACTGACCCGCCATCAGGTCTTCCCGTGCGCCAATGCGGGTAAAGATGCGGTCAACCAGACCAATCGTCGCCTTTGTCGCCGGGACAAACGACCCAATCTGCGCCATCAGGGTTATCAGGGCGACCTGTTTGAGATAGGTTGACTTACCGGACATATTCGGGCCGGTCAGGATAATCACCTGGTCGCTATCAACTGAAAGAGTGGTATCATTCGCCACAAAATCAAAACCGGCAAGGCTCCTCTCCACCACAGGATGACGCCCATCTTTAATGATGATCTCATTCCCGTTGTTTAGCTCCGGACGGACATAGCCGTAGCGCACCGCCCCCTCAGCAAAGCAGGTAAAGACATCAAGACTTGCCACCGCTGAAGCAATGCTAAGGATCGCTTCACCCGACGCGGCCACCTGCTGGCATACCCTCTGGAAGATGTCTTTTTCCAGTTCGGTGATCCGTTCCCTGGCATTCAGTATCAGGGACTCGTATTCCTTCAGCTCCGGGGTAAAAAAACGCTCTCCGTTCACCAGGGTCTGCTTTCTGATAAAGTCGGGGGGCACCTGGGGAAGATTGGACTTCGACACCTCAATGTAATAGCCGAAAACATTGTTAAAACCAACCTTGAGTGACTTTATCCCTGTCTTCTCCCGCTCTTTAAGCTCAAGATTGGACAGGTAATCCCGGGCGTTTTTGGACATGAGGCGCAGCTTATCCAGATCGGGAGAGAAGCCCTGCCTGATGACACCACCGTCACTCAGGCTGGCGGAAGGCTCATTCTCAATTGCGGAAGCAATAAGGCTGAGTGCAGCCGTCGCCGGTTTCAGGGCATCCTGCAGCCAGTTTACGGGGTTATCTTCCGCAATGGTATCTCTGAGTTCCGGTACCACCTCAAGGCTGCGGCGCAGCGCTACCAATTCACGCGGGTTGATAATCCCGCTCCGCACCCGGTTAATCAGCCGTTCCAGATCAGCCATACTCTCAAGAAGCCGGATTATCTGCCCCCGGACAAGCGTGTGCCGGAAAAACCAGTCGACTGCATCCAGACGCCTGACCAGTTCCGGCAGCTCAAGAAGGGGCTGCCCCAGGAAGCGTCTTAAAAGCCGTCCCCCCATCGCCGTCTCCGTCAGATCAAGAACCGAAAGCAGTGAGCCGTCCTTCGCCTGACGGCTGTCGGGGAAAAGATCAAGATTCCGCTGCGTTGCCCCGTCAAGCGCCATAAAGGAAGAAGTGCTGTAGGTGGCTAAATGGGTTAGCTGTTCCAGGGCGCCTTTCTGTGTCTCTTTAACATAGTGAAGGATACCGCCAGCCGCCCGCACCGCCAGAGAACGGTTGGCGAGACCGTAGCCGTCAAGGGTTGCCACCTGAAAGTGTGACTTCATGGTCTCCGTTGCTTCTTCCAGGTCAAACCGGTAGTCCTCCAGGCGTGTCAGCGGGGCTTTTACGTCAATGCCGGAAAGGTCGGCGCTTTCAGTCGTAATTATCTCACCGGACTTGAGACGCCCCAGTTCCTGATTTACCCTTTCCAGTGGTAACTGGGTAGCGGCAAACTCGCTGGTGGTAATGTCAACACAGGCGATACCGGCCTCACCCGGCGCCAGGACAAGGCTCACCAGATAGTTGTTTGTCTTGCTGTCAAGGAGACCTGGCTCAACGACGGTACCCGGG
>JBDRFO010000169.1:0-12974 GCA_043818655.1 Chloroflexota bacterium | reverse complement strand
CCCCGAGGAATTGCCCATAATTATCACCATGGTGCTCGCTCTTGGTGGCCTTGTCCTCGCACGAAAACACGTTCTTATCCGGACTCTTAGGGCGGCGGAAACTCTGGGTTCAGTTACAACCATCGTTACGGATAAAACAGGCACAATCACTCAGAATAAGATGACTTTAAGCCGCATTGCAACCGATGGTTCCGTAACTACCATGCCGAACAAGGGTCTTTCCGATTCTAACACAAGCTTGCTTAAGGTCGGTGTTCTAACCTCGGCTGTTAGGAAATCGCCGACTGGAGGCTATACCGGCGACCCGCTCGAAGTTGCTTTGTTGAATGCGGCAAAAGACAACGATTTATCACCGGAGAAATTACAATCGCAGTCCAGCAAAGTTGAGGAGTTTGCTTTTGATAACCAGCGGAAAATGATGTCTGTTGTTTACCAGAAGCCAGACGGATTCACCGTCTATGCCAAGGGTGCCCCTGAAGTAATTATCGCCAGGTGCTTCAAGGTTGCTGTTAAAACCGGAGAGAAAGAAAAAACGGGGGAAGACGAAGCCAGGGTTTTGAAAGAAGCTCATGACATGGCCGCAGACGCATTGCGCGTTATCGCCTTTGCTTATAAAAATGTGCAGGGTGAAACACCTCTTACTAAAGATACCGCAGAGAGTGAACTTGTGTTCCTGGGGCTTGCCGGGATGAACGACCCGCCGCGTGCGGATATCGCTGACGCAATCAGGGCAACGAGGGAAGCCGGTATCCGGACGATTATGGTTACCGGTGACCTGCCGGTAACTGCTCAAAAGATTGCGGAGGAAGTCGGGATTGACAAGGGGGGCAGGTATGTTACCGGAACGCAGCTTGCGGAAATGAAGGGAGACAAGATAAAAAAAGAGGTTAAAGAAGTCTCAATCTTCGCCCGCATCAACCCCGCGCAAAAACTCGACATCGTTAAGGCCCTCCAGGAAAATGGCGAAATTGTCGCTGTGACCGGGGACGGCATCAATGATGCCCCGGCGCTTAAGAGCGCCGATATCGGCATCGCCATGGGTGAAAACGGCACCGAAGCAGCTCGGCAAGCAGCTGGTATGGTGCTGACCAATGACAGCTACAGCTCAATCGTTGACGGTGTGCGGGAGGGAAGACGGATTTTCGATAACCTGAGTAAGGGCGTTATCTATTACCTGGGTGTCAAGGTTGCCCTGGTCCTTGTATTTATCATCCCGCTTGCTCTCAGCTTACCATTCCCCTTTGCTCCGATCCAGATTGTCTTATTGGAACTCTTCATGGACCTGGCCGCCTCGGCAACATTCGCCGCCGAGCCGATGGAAGCCAATACAATGCACCGCCCGCCACGGAATCCGAAAAGGCGTTTTATGGACTCCTGCGCTCTGACAACCATGACGCTGGCGTCATTGAGCTTAACCGCTGCGGTATTGTTTAATTATCTCTCAGCTTACTACGGAGGAAGAGACCCCACTCAGGCCGGGACAATTGCTTTTGCGACCTGGATGGTCGGGCATATTTTCCTTGCTTTCACCATGCGCTCGCAGCGGGAAACACTGTTTAAAATCGGGCTGTTTACCAACCCCGCTATGCTTATATGGTCAGCAGCAGTTGTTGTCTTTCTGGCCGTAATTACTTTCATCCCGGCTTTCCACCCGCTGATGAGGGTAACTTCACTGACCGGCACGGACTGGCTCATGGCAATTGTTGTGCCGTTCGTAACTGTTTTCTGGTACGAGATAAAGAAAGCTGTTGCCCATTAGAAGAATTGTATTACATCCAGTTCGGGAATTAGCAGCACCAGAAGAGGATTCTTGGGTTTCTAAGAGAATTCAAAGAGAAAATGATGGTAAATTCTGCGGTGGATCCCATCATTCAGGCAGGATATCAGGAGCCCTTTCCACCCGTTCGCCATGCCGGACATACTGGTGAGCGGCGCCGCCCAGTGCTTCTATCCTGCCGTCAGGGAAAACCCTGATCGCTGTTCCCGAAACAATCCCGTAGCCTTTCGTGTTATCCTGCTCAAGGCGAAGCACGGTCTGTAATTCCTGCCAGCCATCCTGTTCATCATGGGTGTCGCAAATAACCGGGGCGATATCAAGACAGGGGAAAATCTCCGCCGTAGCATTATCCTGGGGATCGCGCCAGCGTACCCATTCCTTCGCCAGCATTATGCTCCCCGCAGAGAGTCCGAAAAAAGGCTTACCCTGCGCATAGAGCCCGGTTAAAAAGCGAGCCATTTTCTTCTTAAAAAGCGCATGCACCCCCCGGTCGACATCACCGCCGCTGATAAAAACAATATCGGCTGACTCCAGAATCGTTTGAGCTTTCTTGAGGTCAGCTCCCTCAGGGGCAATCAGGGCATGGCTGATTCTACCCGCCCCCGCCTCGCGAAAAGCCCCTGCCATACGGTGGAAGAAGCTGTCATCGTCTCCGTTTGCCGTGCCCACATAAGCCACGGTTGGCGCTATCTTTCCACTTTCATGGAAAATCATCTGGATGAGAGGATCAGGTACCTGGCGGCTTCTGCCAGCCAGCAAATAAACAGGTTTCTTCTTGCTCATCATTTCCCGACCTGATTTTTGTTTTGATGCAAGACATATCTTTCATCAAGATATTTTTCGATCTCGATCGGGAAGAGGGCTTTGGTTGTGCGGTATTTCCCCGAGCTTTCCGCCGTGATCGCATCCTCGTAAACAACCGATGCGTTTGCCCCGTTACCGTAGATCTTTTTCATGATTTCTGTCGCTTCTTCCCTGAGCCGATCCTTATCCGCGCGCCTGCTGACAAGATACAACGTGCAGGAATCCGCCGTCGTTTGCACCAGCTGGTATTCGTCAACACCTTCCAAAACACTCAGGGCATCATCCACTTCCCACTGCGAGACGAGCCTGCCCGCGCAGGTTAACGTGACATTTTGTGCCCTGCCCTCCACGGCAGAGAGAATTATCCCGGAATCCCGGCCGCAGGGACATCTGCCGGTCTCTTCGATACGAAACAGGTCACCGACGTCAAAACGGACGATATAGTACCAGGGGTTATTGAAGTTGGTGACCAGCACCCTGCCGAGATAGGGGCCGCCGTGTTCCTGCTGCAACGGCTGGAAATCAAGGCGGCAGGACTCGCTGTTCTGGTGGAAGCGTCCCTGCTCACACTGCATAAAGACATAGCCGGTTTCGGTTGAGCCGTAAGAACTGACAATCGGCACATGGAAAACGCGCCGAATCTGTCGGTAGTGAAAATTTGTCGGGTATTCGTAGGTAAAAACGATCGCCCCGGGTTGAAACACCTTCAGATTGCTTCCGGCGATATACCGGCACAGTCTTGCCAGAAGCGATGGGTTCGCCTCCAGGACTGCCGGCCTGAAGATTCCCAACTCCTGTACCATCCTGTCCATCAGCTGAGGCGTCCAGGATGCCGGATCCGTCTTTTCATTGAGATAGAGAAAACGCGCCGTGCGTCTTTTTGCCATAGGGAGGTCAGCATCATCCGAGATGAAGCCCACATTCATCGGATTGACCAGGATTGCCTCCGGATGGCTTCCGGTCGCAATCTTCTCAAGATGAGCGTTCAGCTTCCAGGATGCTTTTTCCGAGGCATCCCACCATTTCTGGTTCCAGATATTCGTGACACTGATATCAGTCGTCCCGCCGGTCTTCACAAACTTTATTTCCCCGCTGCCGAGACCCTGCTCGACATTTCGGCCATCCGGGACAAAACCACCGGGAAAATGCGCGCGGATATCTTTCTTGGTGAGTTCCGGCATGGCGACAAAACGCGCATCAACGGGATATTCCTTCCCGGGATCAAAAGCCCGCCAGGATTTATAAGCCGTCAGTTGACCGAGGGCCGTCTCCAGGATATCAAGAGAACGGCGGGAATAATCAGCAGGATATTTCCAGCTATGCATGATCTCATCAACACCTCTTTATGCGTAAATACCGGGGAAGCAACACCTATTCCTGCCTGCTGAATGACCACGTTGCCGTGACAAACAGCAATGTGCCCAGAACCAGCACGACCAGCGTATCCTCAAGAATGGTCATCGTATGACCGAAAACGGTGACCCCGATGACATAACCGCCCTCCCCGGCAGCCCCGACACCCAGAAAGAGCTGACGAATGGCATCGACACCGTAGGTTAACGGGTTGATTTTCGAGATAACCTCAAGCCAGACAGGCACGTTATTCACGGGGAAAAACACCCCGGACAGATATATCAGCGGGAAAATAATGATCTGCACGATAATCTGGAATCCCTGCTGGGAGCGCATGCGTGAAGCAATCAGGATACCCAGCCCGGAGATGGAGACGGACAGCAGCATCAGCATCGGTATCAGCCTGATGACCAGCAGCGGGGTCAGCTTCACGCCAAGAAACGGTGCGAGCAGCAGCATCACGATACCCTGCGTCACCGCCACCACGGCGCTGCCTGCCGCCTTGCCCAGGACGATACCGCTCCGTCCCAGGGGGGCAACAAGAATCTCCTTCAAAAAGCCGAACTCGCGATCCCAAACCACCGACAGACCGGTCATAATCGAGTTCATCAGCACGTTCATGGCAATGATCCCGGGGTACATGAACTGGATAAAATCAACCCCCGGCGTCAGCGTTCCGATGAGCCGGTTAAAGCCGGCGCCGAAGATTACCAGCAGCATAATCGGCATGAAAAATGAGGAGAACAAACGGGTGCGCTCCTGGGTAAAACGGAGCAACTCCCGGTACGCAACGACCCACATCCCCAGAAAGACATCCTGCATTGGTTATCTCCCGTGCCCCCTTCTTCTCATCATCATGCCTTTCATCTGTTCTTTCAAACCCGCATCTTCTTCGCGGATGGCGCGACCGGTCAGTTTCAGGAAGACATCATCAAGCGTCGGTCGGCGCACCCCGATTGACACCAGACGGCTCTTAAAACCATCCATCAGCTTCGGCAGGAACTTTTCCCCACGGGGCACACTGAAGACGATGGTCTCATCCTGGATAACAGGGGTCAGCGCATACTTTTCTTTTAGCTCAAGGGCTGCCGCACGGTTATCCTCGGCTTTCAGCGTGACCACATCCCCGCCCATGGCATCCTTGAGCCTGTCCGGTGTATCAAGGGCAATAATCCGCCCCTGATCAATGATGGTTATCCGGTCACAGTTCTCCGCCTCGTCCATGTAGTGCGTGGTCAGGAAAATGGTCAGGTTGTTTTGCTTGCGCAGCGACAGGATATAGTCCCAGATGTGACGGCGGGTCTGGGGATCCAGCCCTAATGTCGGCTCATCCAGGAAGAGGACGCGCGGATTGTGCAGCAGACCGCGCGCAATCTCAAGCCTTCGTTTCATGCCCCCGGAAAAGGTGCGCACCTTGCTCCTGCGCCGCTCTTTCAGCTCAACAAGCTCCAGAAGCTCGTCAATACGCTTCTCCCTTATCTCGCCGGGGATTTTATAGGCATACGCGTGAAAGCGCAGGTTTTGTTCGGCGGTCAGGTACTCGTCAAGGGTCGGCTCCTGGAAAACAAGACCAATCGAGCGACGCACCAGGCTGCGCTGTCTGACGATATCGTACCCGTTGACGACCGCCCTGCCACCGGCAGGTTTGAGCAGTGTGCAGAGCATGTTGATGGTGGTTGTTTTCCCCGCCCCGTTTGGCCCGAGAAAACCGAATATCTCACCCTCCGCGACCCGGAAAGAGATACGATCAACGGCTGTCATCTGTCCAAAGTTTTTTGACAGGTTTTCAACTTCGATGGTATTCATGACATTCATTTCTGACAAAAAGGCGCCTGAAAAAGCTGATTGCTGCGGCTGAGCGGAGAGAAGAAGTATTTTGCTGATGCAGTCTTCGGTCATACCGGCGGGAATTAGCCAGATATACTTCCTTAATTATTAACTCAAGCTAGAAGTTTATAAGATTTTCATCTTGATGTCAAAAATCCGCTTACATGATAATCCTGCTCTTTTCCAAAGCTTTGTGAAGAAGACTAAGAGAATGAGATTGCAGTGTAGCATAGCGTATCAACCGGAATTATCCACTCCTTACTTACGGTGTTGTGATCACGATTCTCTGCCGTCTTCTCCTGAGTATCATGGAGACGCCGTAACAAATGGCAAAGAGAGCAGCACTCACCAGAATGATGGTAGCGCCCGATGCCATGTCGAAGAGATAGGACAGCACAAGACCGGTAAAGGTAAAAAGAGCACCAAAGATGAAGGAAAGAATCATCAGCATCCGCAGACTGCGGGTAAACTGCCGGGCTGTTGCCGCGGGGATGGTGAGAAGGGCAATTACCAGAATAACCCCCACAACCCGGATCAAGACAACAATGGTGAGAGCGATAAGGCAGAGCAGCGTGAGATAGAGTGCTTCCGTAGGAATACCGATAACCGTGCTGAACTCCTCGTCAAAAGACAGCGCCAGCAACTCCTTGTAGAGCAAAGACACCATGAGGATGATGACCATATCCAGAAGCAGCATCATCACGAGGTCCGAGGTGGGCACCGTCAGGATACTGCCAAAAAGATAGCTGAAAAGGTCAGGGGCATAACCCGGTGTCAATCCGATAAAGATGATGCCTGCCGCCATCCCCACCGCCCACATGATGCCCATTGTGGTATCCTCCGGCAACCTGGTTCTCCGTGTCATCAGTCCCATGCCCAGAGCCGCGGCGACGGCAAAGAAGAGCGCCCCGACAATCGGGTTTATCCCCAGGAAATAGCCCAGCCCGATGCCGCCGAACGAGGCATGGGAAATACTGCCGCTGATCGCGACCATTTTTTTCACGACGACGTAAGCGCCAATAATGCCGCAGGAAACCGCCGCCAGCCCGCCGGCAATCAGGGCATTGCGCATGAATTCATACTGAAAGATACCCGTCATTTATTTTTATGCTCCTTTAGCACCCTGTGCGGTACGCCGTGGGCGATAAGCTCAACCGGGCAGTGGTAAACCGCTTCCAGTTCTTCGGCACTGATCTCTTTTGAATCGTGGAAGAAAAGATAACGGTTCAGGCAGGCAATCTTGTCCACATGAACCGAAATCGCCCCAATGTCATGGGACACAATGACAACCGCCATTTTCTCCTTAAGCTGTTCCAGAAGGTCATATAAAGATACCTGCATGGCGGTATCAATGCCGGACAAAGGCTCATCCAGAAGCAGTAATCTGGGATCGGTTGCCAGCGCCCGGGCAACAAACACCCTCTGCTGCTGCCCCCCCGACAGATCGCCTATCTTCCAATCCTTAAAACCGAGCATCTCCACCTCCTCCAGGGCACGCATGGCGGCTTCTACGTCCTTTTGCGGTAATGCTTGAAAAGCCCTGCCCGCCCCAGGCGCCCCATCAGAACCACTTCCCTCACGCTCACGGGAAAGTCGCTGTCAAACAGGCTATGCTGGGCAACATAGCCAACCTGTTTTCTCCCTTCCTCCGGGGGGCTTCCCATGACCGTAACATTCCCCCGTCCGGGCTTTACCAGCCCGAGCATGACCCGGAGCAGTGTTGTCTTACCCCCGCCGTTAGGCCCGATTATCCCCGTAAAATCACCCTGTTTCACCGAAAAGTTTATCGCTTCAAGGACAGGGCTGCTGTCATAGCTCACCCACACGTCCTCCAGCCTGACGATCTCTTCACCTGCCATATTTACCACCTTACATCAACCACTTCTTGATTTCCGACCATTTATGCTTAAGCAAGCCCCACCACAAGGCCACTTGATACTCAGCCTTGGCAGCCCGCTGACTAAAAGCATAACCTATTCCATCGCCCGGATCATCTCATCCAGGACATCGCGCATGTTTGTGATGTAATCAGAAGCCAGCGGGTCAATCGAGACCACACTACCGCCGATCTCGGTAGCCAGAAAATCCGCATTCTTACGGCTGAACTAGGGAGAGACAAAGATAATTTTTATCTGATACTCCTTCGCCGTATCAATCAGCCCTGCCATATCCTGAGCACTCGGTTCTTTGCCTTCCACCTCGATGGCGATTTCCTCAAGATTATAATCTCTGGCAAAGTAAACCCAGGCCGGGTGCAGCACCATAAAACGCCTGTTCTTGACCTGAGCCAGCCCCTCCCTGATGTCTTTATCAAGCTGGGTTAACTTACCAATGTAGGCAGCACAGTTCTCTTCGTAGAAAACTTTGTTTGTCGGGTCAATCTCTACCATGCAGTTACAGGCGTTCTGCCCCATTATCCCGGCATTTAATGGTGATAGCCAGATATGAGGGTCAGCACCACCCTCGGCATCAGCCTCAGTACTTTTTATAAGCTGGATGCCCTGGGATAAGTCGCAGACTGCCATCTTTTTATTAATGTCAATCAGCCTGTCCAGATAAGCAAGCTCAAATGCCAGCCCTGAGCCCAGCTTGAGATACAACGCCGCATCAGCCAGCGCCCGCATCTGGCTTGGCTTCGGCTCATAGGTGTGAGGATCATGACCGGGCGGCACCATCACCATAACACTCACCTTCTCTCCGCCGATAGCCTCGACCGGTTCCGATTGCGGCAGTATACTGACGGCGACAATCATTTTCTCCTGTAAGCCGGTGCTCCGGACACACGACAGACCGGATAAAACCACCGGTAACAGAATAAGCAGCAGCACTGATGTAACCATAATTTTCCTGACGAAGTCAATTTTTCTCATTAGAGCCTCAACCCCCCAAAAGATTCAGCCGGAGACCATGTACATGCTATGCGGATGTCTTTTTCTGACAGCTACGACAGCGCCCCATAAATTCAAGGAGGTGACTGTCGATCTTAAAACCGGTCTTGCGGGATAATCTCTCTTCCAGCACGGCGAGGTCGCACCCGATAAAGTCAAGGACGGCACCGCAGTCAGTACAGACCAGATGGTGATGGTGCTCAGCGGGTCTGCGTACCAGATAACTGCGGTGCTCACCACCAGCGTGTACCTCGCAGATAAACCCGAGTTCGGTCAGTATTTCCAGGGTACGGTAGATGGTAACCAGAGATAAACCGGGGCTTTTCTGGCACACCTTCTGGTACAGAGCCGCCGGAGTAAGATGCTCATGGCTCTCGGTGATGATCTTTATAAGTTGCCGTCGCTGCGGGGTAAGCCGATAACCCTGCTGCTTCAAAGCGCGGGTTATCTTTCTCCCGGTAGTTGGCATTTTAACTCCCAGATGAAAATGCTTTTCATCTATAATAGTATAACTATTCTTTTTTATTGTCAATGTTATCCGGGGCTGCGGCGCTTTCATGGATGATCAAAAGAACAGGTATGCGCATTTTTACCTGCCTGCCATCTGGACAACCGGCACCAGTCGTGATAATCCTGACACTTGAGAGACCAGGATAAAAGCCGTAAGCCGGGCTGACGTAAGGACCTGAGAGCATTTGACCGGCTTAAGCAAAATAGAGTAAACTTATTTGGTAGATGGAGACGAGTTATGTTTCCTGTGAGGTTGCGCAAAGCCCATTAGCAGGCGTTAACCTCGCAAGAACGCCTTGCGGCAATGGCTGTTTTCGTTGCGGGCAGAAAACCGGGTTCCCGGGTACCTAATCACCGGTTGCATTAAGTCTATCCGTTTTACCAATTGTTTTTCTTGTCCTGTAAATATACATAAATGATGAACATACAATTTCGGAAAATAGAAAGGTTCATACGTTCTTCCCGGAATAATAAGCAGGAGGGATAGATGCCAATTAACTTTGATATATTTCGTTCTCAGCTTGAGAAGGAGCAGAAACTTTTGAACGACCAGATGGAGCAGCTGGAAGCAAACGTCCTTACTGCCGATGAAAAACGGGAGAGCACACCCTTTGGGAAGAGAGACCAGGGGGCGGTTGAAACACTGGAACTGGAAAAGCGCCTGGTGATGGAGAAACGTATTAAAAGTCAGCTGGCAGAGGTTGAGCGCGCCCTGCGTAAATTCGAGGAAGGGACCTATGGCCTCTGTGATGCGTGCGGCAAATCCATTGACCCGGAGCGTCTGGAAGCCCTGCCTCAGGCTAATTTGTGCATGTTATGTAAAGCCAAGCCTCGCGCAAAGTGAGACTGTCGCCGGTGATTTTTTATCTGACAGCCCTGGTCGTGCTGGTACTGGACCAGCTCAGCAAGATATGGATCAGGTCCCACCTGGCGATAGGCGAGTACCTGTTCAGTCTGGGATTATTCCGGATTATCCGTATTCCGCCCAATACCGGAGCCGCTTTTGGTATCTTTACAGGATATACGCCCGTCCTGGCAGCCATCTCGCTCGTCAGTGCTGTTGCCCTGCTGATCGGGGTAATCTTTTTCTACCGGCGCTACGCCTGGCTGAATACAACGTTTGTCAGGTTTGCCACGGGGCTGGCTCTCGGCGGGACGCTCGGCAACCTGTTTGACCGGCTGCAGCCAGAGCTTGGTGGTGTCACTGATTTTATCAGCTTCGGCATCTGGCCTTCCTTTAACGTGGCGGATTCCGCAATTGTGATCGGCGTTATCCTCTTTGCCATTAACCTCATGCGTCTTTCCCGTAATAATGAGCTTTAACAGATAAGCCTTGGATAATATTAAAGTATATATTCTGACGGCAGATGAGCCGGGCATCCGCCTGGACACGTATCTCAGCGAGCAATGCCCCGACCTCTCCCGCAGTCAGGCGCAAAGGCTTATCCGCGAAGGCGACATCACCGTCAATAACCGTGCCGTGAAGCCAAGCCTTAAACTAGATACCGGTGACACAATCCGGGTGACGATACCGCCGCCCCCGAAGAGCGAACTGACACCGGAAGCAATTCCACTGACCATTCCATATGAGGATGATGACCTCATAGTCATCGACAAACCGGCAGGGCTGACAACCCACCCGGCGCCGGGCAATCCGGAACACACACTGGTCAATGCCATTCTTGCCCACTATCCCCGCCTCGCCGAAATGGGGAGCTTCCCTCGCCCCGGCATCGTGCACCGCCTGGACAAAGATACCTCCGGGTTAATAATTGTGGCGAAAAACGAAACCGCCAGACTAAACTTGGCAGAGCAGTTCCGCACCCACTCCGTCATCAAGTTCTACCTGGTGCTGGTCAAAGGACACCTTGCCCCGGAAAGAGGCATCATCGAGGCAGACATCGGGCGTGATACCCGCAACCGCAAGCGCATGGCAGTTGTTTCCAGGGGACGTGAGGCAAAAACAGAGTACCGTGTGATTGAATACCTTGACCGCTACACCCTGCTTGAGGTGCGGACACACACCGGGCGCACCCACCAGATAAGGGTGCACCTATCGGCAATCGGTTTCCCCGTGGTGGGTGATACCACCTACAGCGTCAAGTCTCCCTTGTTGTCCCGCCAGTTCCTGCACGCCCACCGGCTCGGCTTTCACCTGCCATCCACGGGTGAGTACGTGGAGTTCAAATCCGAGCTACCTGAGGACTTAAAAGAGGCGATAAAGAGGATTGGACAAAACCAATTCAAATGATAGAATAGACTAAATTTAGTTAGAGGGCATGAAGTGAATAGCCATCTGGATGAACTTTTTGAAGATGAAGCACTAATAAGCAGAATTAAAAAGCGGCTGCCCCAGCTTTTTAGAATCGCTGAATTAGAATGCTCAAGAGCCGGGAAAATAGGGATGCAGGTTGGCTCAATGCGCGAAGCAATTGTTATAGCTTTAATAATCTATAAATTTGGGGAGAGTAATGTTGAGACGGATATTCCTATTACTGAGCCAGAGGTTGATGTAAAATTATTTGGGCACCCGATTTCCATTAAAACAATAACCGGGAGAGGATTCAGCGGTGTTAAGCTAGTGTGGACGGTTGATGCCCAGAATGCGAGAGAATTTCAGGAGCATTATTATCCATCAAGCGATATTTTGTTTACGCAAATTGTTTGGGGTAGTAGAGGTGGGCTTTATTATATACCAGTGGAAGCTCAACGTAACTTACTCAACAGGATGGGGCGAGAATTATATATTAAACTACCCAAACTTGGTACTAATCCTCGCGGTGCAGAGATAACTAAAGAAGCTTTGCAGTCTCTAATATTAGATGAAGGAACTAAAGCTATTAAAATAGACTGGCAGAAGCCAAAAATAGATTATGATGCTTATAAAAGATGGTTGGATTATTGGAGAGAAGGATGAGTGATATAAAGTATAAAGGTAAAAGAAACGGCACTCATACCAGCGACTTTGGCTCACCTGGCAGGATAAATCATGACTCTACCTCTTTCTATGCTAGCAGGCTTTATGAAAGTCTACCATCAGAGAAAAAGTGTGCATATATAGAAACACTTATCCCACCAGAGTTTCTGGATAAAGTGTTTTGTAAGACCAGCGAAAACATGACGGAATTACCTGACTGTAGCGTTCACCTGATGGTTACATCACCACCCTACAACGTGGGGAAAGAATACGATGAAAACCTAACACTTCAGGAATATAGAGATTTCTTAAAGCGAGTTTGGAAAGAAGTCCAGCGGGTTCTTGTCCCCGGTGGCAGAATTTGCATCAATGTGGCGAATTTAGGAAGGAAACCTTACATTCCTCTTGACGCCTTCATTGCTGAGGACATGCTTGACTTGGGCTTTCTCATGAGGGGAGAAATCATCTGGAATAAGGATAAAAGTTCCAGCCCTTCCACCGCTTGGGGAAGCTGGCTCTCTGCTGCAAATCCAACTTTACGGGACATTCACGAATATATCTTAGTCTTCTCTAAAGGTATGTTCAGCCGAAAAAACAGCCTTAAGAGAAAGAGCACCATTTCTAAGGATGAATTCTTAGAACTTACGAAAAGCATCTGGACATTTTCAGCTGAATCAGCGCGTAAGGTGGGTCACCCTGCACCATTTCCAGTGGAACTACCATATCGGTTGATTCAGCTTTATACGTTTGAGGGAGAGGTTGTGTTAGACCCTTTCTGTGGAAGTGGTTCAGCCTGTTTAGCGGCTATTAAAACAGAGAGGCATTATGTTGGTTATGATACAAACGAAAGCTATGTCAGATTGGCAGAGAAGCGAATAGCAGAGTTTAAGCATCAGAT
>JBDRFO010000168.1:0-2000 GCA_043818655.1 Chloroflexota bacterium | reverse complement strand
TTTAGACTGGGGCGTGCAGCGACTGGAGAATATGCTGGCTTCCTGGCGCGACCAGATGCTTGAGGTAATGGGGGCGATGGGCCTGAGAGAAGTACGCCGGCTCAGGGGCGAAGTGGGCAGAGCCATGTTCCAGCCGGACCTGGAAAAAGAGGCATTTCAAGAGATTAGTGGTTATGGGGAAAAGTAAGAAAACAATTCAGCAGCTTATTACCGACAAGCATACCGGGTACCTGCGGCTTGGCTTTCATCTTTCCGCTGAGATGAAATATGGTAAGATGCCGGCTCTGGGAGACCCTCGCTGGACGGCGGACCTGATTCTCGCCAACAGAATACAGGCTGAAACCGGTATGCCCCCCACCAATGGCCTGGAGTATCGCGTGGGGGATTCCGGGGGAGGGTTTGATGTTCTGGACTTTAAGTTTCTCCCTGAAAACAAGCGGCTTGCCGATGATGTGCCCATTGATACGTCAATCCCGCTCAACAGGAGACCTTACGACCCGAAGATTGAAATTCCCATCCCGTTCTACGGAGGCGGGATGTCTTTTGGCTCTATCAGCGAGCAGGTGATGCTGGCCAGGGCAAAAGCGGCTAAGGAGTGGGGTACTTTCACCTGTACCGGCGAAGGCGGCTATCCAGACCTGCTGGTGCCGTATAAAGACCATGTGATAACGCAGATTGCTACCGGCATGTTCGGTGTGCGCGAAGAGACGATTCAGCACGCCAGGATTGTTGAATTTAAATACGCTCAGGGAGCCAAGCCGGGGCTGGGTGGACATTTGCTCGGTGACAAGGCGACCACGGTGGTGGCGAAGATGCGGGAATCCGTCCCCTGGGTGAGCCTTTTCTCCCCGTTTCCATTCCACTCTGTCTACTCTGTTGAAGACCACAAAAAGCACCTGGACTGGGTTAAGACGATTAGCCCCGGAGCCCTGATCAGCGTTAAGGTCTCTACTCCTACCGATGTTGATATGGTGGCGGTAGGGAGCTACTACGCTGGCGCTCACATCCTCCAGATTGACGGGGGTTACGGGGGTACAGGCGCCGCGCCGGAAATTGCCAAGAAGAATATTGCCATGCCCATTGAGTTTGCCATCCCTAAAGTCCATCGTTACCTGTCTCAGGAAGGGATTCGGGACGAACTGGTGGTTCTGGCGAGCGGCGGTATCCGCACGGCGTATGATATCGCCAAGGCGGTCTGCCTGGGCGCCGATGGCTGTATCCTTGGCACTGCGGAACTTGTGGCTCTGGGCTGTACACGCTGCGCCAACTGCGAACGCGGCCGGGGTTGCACCTATGGCATCACGACCACTGACGAGGCCCTTTCCCTGTTGATTGACCCGGACTGGGGCGCCGGGCGACTGAGCAATCTCTACAGGGCGATTCAATGGCAGCTGCGTGATATACTGCGTTGCCTGGGACTCAGCAGTATCCGTGACTTAAGAGGAAGGACCGATTTACTAATCTACCGGGGTAAGGAAAAACAATAGTTTATGGTACGGGAAGATTATATACGGAAAATAAGCGCCTCCAGAAAAGCGACTATGCTTGATATAAATGGGCAGTGTTCACCTCATAAGGCTGAGGCCGAGGGTGGTTGCGGTGTTATCGGCATCGCTTGCAACGAACGGATTGCGGCACGCCATTTACTGCAGGCTTTGATACAGATGCGAAACCGGGGCAATGGCAAGGGTGGGGGCGTCGCCGCGGTCGGCCTGGTACCCGGGGAACTGGGCGTTACCAAGGAGGTACTGGAGAAAGATTACCTCCTGAATGTCGCCTACCTTGAACCATCGTGCCGGAAGGAAGTGGAACGAAAGCACATTGAGCCTGTTTTTGAAGTCGACCATATCCGCCCGGCGCCCAGGATTGACGATTTCAGGACAATTGAGGGACTTGATATTCAGCCGCCGGAGGTTTATTCGTATTTCGTGCGGGTCAAGCGTGGCGTGTTGAATGAATTCAAGAAGAGGCATAATTTTAATGCTGCGGGAGAAAAAGCG
>JBDRFO010000167.1:0-17066 GCA_043818655.1 Chloroflexota bacterium | reverse complement strand
GGCAGTCGGAGATAGCACCTGCCATGGTCGCATGCCTTGCCTGCGAGGCGGCGCCGTAGCCGTGTCTTTCTTGTGGATTATCGTGCGGGTCGTGTTCTCCCGCGAACTGCTGGTGCCCTGCCTTGGGGCGTACCTCCTTGCTGATTATCCTGCCGTCCTCCACTGTGACCACGACATACAGCGGGGCACGTCCGAAGTGCTGGCTGATGTTAATCTTATCTTCTGATATCGCCGCAATTTTCAAAATACTTAAACCTCCTTAGTTGAAGATGGTATCTCATCTTGACCGGTAAACATCCCGGATTGTTCCCACATGGATTTGAGATGGTAAAACCAGTTTGTCCGCCAGAACTGAATCTACCAGGCTTTTCCCACAGCCTGTTTCTTTCTTTTTCCCTTTTTGCTTCTTAACGGCGACCGAAAAGGAGTGCCGGTTGTTCTCTATCAGGGATCCCTCTTCACTCCTGACCGTTAGCGCCGGTAGTTTTACGGCCATGAATACGGTGCGGCCCTGCCGGTGGAACCGGCTCCACCTCCGTTGTCCTGCAGGTCGGGCATATCTTCACCAGGTCGCTGTCGAGACATTCAAGAGGCACGTCCCAGGCATGTCCGAAACGGCAGCGGAAATGGTTTGGTTTGACAATGAAATTGCCGCCTTCAATTTTGATTGCCTTGCCGTTGAGGAGGGCATCCGTAATCTGGTATCTTGCCGCAGCCAGAATTCTCTGGAAGGTCGGTCGCGAAACATTCATGCGCCTGGCAGCTTCTTCCTGCTCCAGTCCCTCCAGATCTCTGAGCCTGACCGCTTCCAGCGCTTCTACAGAAAGCTGGTTCTCTTGCATAAACCGCAGCGGCACCCCGGCGGGTTTATAATAGGTTATCCCGGGTAAAAAAGAGACACGGCGTTTTTTTGTTGGTCTTACCATGTATATCATCCTGGACATATTATGAGCATATGCTCATAATAATTATATGAATCTCTCTCTCATCTGTCAAGTTACGGGAAATCGCTTTTTCTTCGGTTACGGTTGTTTCAGGATGAAGTTGAGATGGATAAAACCTGATCCCCAGCATCTTATCACGTTGGCGGATGCCAGCTTTGAAGATACGTTCCTTCAGTAACGCTGTCATGGTTCTCCTCCTGAATAATATACAAATATCTGTATATACATATATCAAGACTATTTTGGTTTATCAGTCTCTGACATTGTTCATGAATCACATCCAGTCTTTGATAGGGTAAAGGGGAAGTACGTGGATAACAAAGGGGAGATAAAGGGGAAATCTCATTTAGCTGGCTTCATGATAAATGAATATGCTGTTTTGATTATCTGAGGCGCAGCTTGACCACTGGAATGTCATTTGTATATAATGCGAACAGGGATGTACGGAGATTCTGGAGGGAAACTGAGAAAGCACCCCTTGCTCTGGTGAACGGTCATCAGGGTTTGGAATTAACTTAAGCGCGATTTCGGGCGGTTAGCTCAGTGGTTAGAGCACCTGCTTCACACGCAGGGGGTCAGAGGTTCAAGTCCTCTACTGCCCACCATTTTGTGACAGGCTCGTCTTTAATATGCCGCAGGCAGGTTGACCGGGAAGCGATGGCGAAAAAAATAAGCAGAGCAAAAAGAGCACGTCAAAGAGAGAAGGTAAATAGAGACACCTCCCATAAAATCACATCGGAGCAAATCCTGCGGGATACGCTCCTTCAAAACCAGGAACCTTACGTTACCTCCTCGGGCGATGAGCATGTCGAGCGTCTCTCCGAGCCGATAAGCAGGCGCCGATTGGCGTTAGCGGCGATACTCGTGAGCCTTTTTTGTATCATCTGTATCGCATACTTCTTCTTCCGAAACGGGTAAACATCGGGGATCGTTATTTGGATTTTAGGAACTTTCTACGTGTCGTGACAGTGAATGACTGTTACCTTGCCCCTGCCTGCCCGGGCGATTTTCCTGGCAAATTCGTCACCAGCCGTCTTCCCGTCAGTCAGGTAAACAACGGAAACGGTAATCCCCCGCGCTGACGCTTTTCGTGTTTCGATCAGGGCGGATTCCATGGTCGGGTCACCCATGCTTTTTTCCTTGAGTTGCGCTAAGGCTTTCTCGGTGATGGCATTCGGCTCACCATCAGTAATCAGGATAATCTGCTTCCTGTTGTGCCCCGGCCGGTCAAGCAGGAGATCGGCGGCGCATCTGATACCATCCCCGATATTTGTCGCTCCCATGCCGCTTAAGGCGACAAGATAGTCGTTCACGACCTCCCGGTTCGGGCTGTCCAGGGGCAGGGTTGTCTCACCGAAGTCATCGAAGGCAACAATGCCAATCCTGTCTCCTTCTGTTGCTGTCGCATCTGCGATCACACCGGCGGCAAGCCGGGCATATATGATCTTGCGCTTTTCCGCCATGGAGCCGCTGGTATCCATGCAGAGGACAATATCCGTGTTTCTTTCCCGGCGGTGTTTGAGATGGATACGGAAATCACTTTGCCGCACCTCGTGCAGGCTCGTTCTCTGCCGGGCTATTTCCCTGAGGGTGTGCCTGAAGGATATGTCGTGGAAGACACTGTCGGCACCGAAACGCCGGACGCCCTGACCCCGTTCTGTCAGCCATGCCTTCCTTCCGTCCAGGCTCTCTTTCAGGTGTTTTAGCCGGGGGTCTCTCGTCCCGGTATATGCAACCAGAATTTGTAGCGCCGTCCCGCTCATGGTGCGTGCGCCGCCCGCGGCGGATGTTCTCAGAATACCCCGTTTCTCCATGTCTTCAATGAGTGTCTTCAATGCCATATAGTCTTTTTTCCGGGCATCCGGCTTGCTCTCACCCATATCCTCCATCATTTGGTAATAGGAATACATGCGTAAAAAGTTGATCTCTTTCCCCCAGTCCTTCTCCACCTGTTTGTCCACGGCATCCATAAAATCCATGATGATCTGCGCCGTCTCTTTTTTGGACAGGGGCTGTAATTCGGCATCTCCCGGCAGCATCGCCTCAAGCCTGGCTTTCTCCTGCTCGTACCTCTCCCGCGCCATTGCGCCGCTTTGCAGCTTCCGGTTAAGGCCTTGCATCAGGCGTTCGACGGACTTTCTGGTGAGGAAATACCCGCCCTGCTGCCCTTTCCGGAGGAGGTTCCCTGATTCCAGGGCTTTCAGGAGTCTTTCGTCCGTCTGCTTGTCCGGAACGATGGTCATCTCATTCTTCGTTGCGGCATTCTCATCCTGTTTCAGGGTCAGTTTTTCCAGTACGGCGGCGATGTCTTCCGGGGATAGCCAGGCTGGGATGTCCGTGATGGTCACCTCATAAATAATTCTTGAGAAGCTGATGTCATACAGGACTTCCTTGGCGATTGTGCTGACAATGCTCTGTGGGGACTCCCTGACGCCTGGCTTGATGGTGATCCGGGGTGGCAGGGTGACAAGGGCAATCTTTTCCAGACTGTCCCGATTGCGTCCCGGCTGTAGCTGGCCTAGACCGGCAAGAAGCTCCTTCGTGGCAAGACTGCCCCTGACGCTGGCGCCGCGGGCAAGATGGGGATGATGCCGGGTACGCTGCACCATCGCGGCGATAAAGTGATCCACCTGCTCCGCGGTGAGGGCTTCTTTTTGCAGGGCAAGGGATGCCCCGGCGAGTGCCTTCCGGAAAATTTTCTGGATCAGGGTGGTCGCCGGGAGAAACTCTCTTGTGTATTCATTAAGCTCAGGAGAATGTTTCCCTGCCATGACTGCTTTCGTGATATCGTAGTTTCGGGGTGCTGCATACGTATCCTCGGTAATTCCCTGTGATAAGAGACTTAGAGCATGGCGTACCGGGAGTGAGTGCTTGATATCCACGATTGCTAGGATGTTTCCCGTCCTGCCGCGCTGTCCCATAAATGAGATGATATCCATGATCCTGCTGGCACTGTAGTGTGCCTCCCGCTGTAATTTTTTCGTCATGGAGATGCTCAGGGTGTTTTCTAGGGAGAGGATGACTTTTCCCCCGGCTTCGGCAGCGGACTTGAGGTCGGGCGCATTTCCCAGGGCTTCATCAAAGGTGCTGTAGGCTGCGCGCAGTCTCATCCCGGACATCTCTTCATCCGCCTTGTCCTCATCAGCCGTGAGGGAGACGCTCTCCGGTGCACGGGGCATTCCCACCGGCAGCAGGGGGATTTTCTTGAGCCAGCATTTGATGATGGCGGTTTCATGCATACTGCCGGGGTAATGAATCTCCCTGCCCAGTGGTTTGTTGCTGCTTTCCCGTCTTACTTCGCTGAGGCCGGGCAACCCGCAACCTGTGGGCAGGCTGAAGGCATAGCGCATACCGGTGCAGAGTGATAGCGGCGTCGTGTCCAGTGCCAGGACATCGGGCTTCACCTCGTCGATAACCTGCTCCAGGTACCCGCTGATGTTCCGTCCAAAAAGGGCCGCTTCTACCAGTGTCAGATTGGGTTTTTCCGGGCACTGCCCGCTGTTTCCCCCGCCGGTAAGCCAGGAGTGAAGCAGCCACGCAAGGTCGCTGTCCATGCCTTTCAGGATGGCGGTGGGTTCCGGCAGGGTCAGCGGCTTCTCCAGTGAAGACACAATGGCAACAGGTGGCTTACCGAGCGCCAGGTGCAAGACATCGGTAAAAGTGGCGGCGTCACCGCCGTTAAGGATGGCTTTTCTGATGTCGCTGATGGTGATACTCATGTTAAACCATGGCTTTCTTTATGCAGGCTATCAGGGAAGTGTTTTCTCGAAGCCGGGCATGTCACGTGCCCTGCCTTTCCCGGCCGTCTGCAATTACTCTTTAAAGATTATATCTTACCTGCTGCTTAATTTGAAATAATACCGGTCCCGGGTTCTGTTCGATAGTGGCTGGTTTCACGTGTCGTTGCCGGGTGCGAAGCGATGAAACATTTAAAGCTTACCCGAAAAATACCACCGGCGTAAGAGAGTTGTATCTGCCGGACGGGAAAAGCCCATTTACGAGACGGCTTCTATAGGTATCTGCTCTGTCATTGCGAGCGCCAGCGAAGCAATCCGTAAAATCCGGGTGTCCCAGACGGATTGCTTCGGTCTTCGCCTTCGCAATGACACCAATCAAAATGGAATCATGCCCATCTCAAATCAGCGAACACCTGCTTTTACGGGTTATGTGCCGTTAATGCCGGAGGTCAGGGCAGTATCAGCCGTGAGTGATAAGAGTCTTATGGGGGAGCAGGGAGGCGAGCTTCAGGTTTTCCGGGCTGTCTCGGGTAATTTTATCCCCCACCTTTTTGTGTAGGCATGCTTTAGTGTTTTCATCAGTGATTGGTATGAGGCAGAGGCGATACTCTCGGTGGACATGATGACGGCATCTTCCCGGTTGTCGGTATAGTAGCCCTTGCGCGTGCCAATGTGGGTAAAACCGTACTTGCGGTAGAGATTCTGGGCAATCGTATTGGAAACACGTGCCTCAAGGGTAACAAAGCTGGCGCCAAGCTCCAGTGCCATATCAATACTGCGCATGAGCATCAGCTCTCCTACCCCCTGGTGACGGGAGTCTTTCCTGACGGCAATACTGATGATATGAGCCTCATCAACCATGATCCAGAAGCCGGTAAACCCCAGCACTTTCTCTGCCGGTGCCGTTTCTCCGTTAGTATTATGACCCAGGAGCTGTTTGACCATTGATGTAAGATTGGTAAAGCCCTTTTCTGCGGGAGCCTCCGTTTCCCCCGTATCATCGCAGGCGACGACGTAGTGTGCCATTTTGTTTTCCAGCTCGTGTGCATAATTGGTGAGCGGCCACCAGCTCTCAAAAGCCTCATGGTCAATTTCGTTGACCTGTGGAATGTCCTTTTCCTGCATCAAGCGCGCATAGTAAACCAAGTTCAATGACCTCTTGTCGGATTCAAGACAGCAAACATTTTAGCACATTCTGTCCACAAGCAAATAATACCAGTTCGGCATGGTTCTGTTCAATAGTAGTTACAATCGGTTTTGGTTGATAAATGTCACTCTGAGGAGCGGTAGAGACGAAGCAATCCGCCTGCCATGCCCGGATTTTACGGCTTGCTTCACCAAACTAAAGTAAACCCTTGAGTCTGGGCAGCTTTTAAAAGCCTATTCAATAAGAGGGTCAACCTTATATCGTTTCCGACCTCACGACAGGAGAAAGAATGGATAGCGAGCGGGCTAGCAGCAGAAGATATTATTAATCTTGATGAATGCTGGGAAGGTGGTTACAATTTGATAGTAAAGCGTAATACGCTCTGAAAACCAGCATATCATGCTTCTTACCAATGACAACCAGATGCTCCTGAAGCTAACCCCCTTCAATCAGCGGAAGGAAGACAACCGCATCTCTTTCGTTGAGACGGGTATCAAATCCGTCAAGTATCTGGTACTCGCGCCCGTTAATCAGGATACGGAGCCCTTCCATATCTTTGATTTTCGTGCAAAAACCATCGCCGTGCTTCTCACCGAGCCTGTTAATAAGGTCAGACAGCCTGGCATTTGTTTCAAGGTCAACTTCTTCTTTATGTATCCCAGCAAGGTCTCTGAGCTTCCCGAAGAACATTATCTCGATATTCATAGAAGTCATCCCGCAAAAAACCGTGTGCAGATTTCCAAATAATTCGTCATGCCTCCCTGGGAAAGGCGAATTCTATCAAACCGGCCTTGGCATGGAGTGGAGCTTCAGCCCCCGTGGCAACCTCAACAATATTGGTGGAGAAGGTGCTTCAAAGACAGGCTATAGCTTATCCAACCCCAGTTCGGTAAGTTTTGCTTTTTTCGGAATTCCGTTTGCATCCCATCCCCTTGCCTTGTAGTAGTCATCAAGGAGTGTTTCCTCCTCAAACATCTGACCAGCGGCGGTGCCGTTTGGCATGGACTCCTGCGTGATGCGCTCCGGCATGGTATCATCCTTCCTGCTAAACCCGTTACGGACGTTAAACATGCGTTCCAGATTAAAGATTCTCTCCCCCACCTTCCAGAGGTACTGAGGGTCGGTAAAATCCCTGATGCCGGTTGCCGTGGAAATGAGACTGCCATAGAGTTTATCGGGGACCATTCCGGTGGCAAAGGTACAGCAGATTCCTGTTTCCAGAAAAGCGGTACGATCCTGGTTCCATTTGCAGAGCTCACCCTTTTTATCCGTTGAGAAGCGGTCTGTCTTGAAGGGGACGGGGGCACCGAACATCTCCTGCCCGGCATAGCCGCTGCAGTGGTCTGCTCCGATATTAGCGGTAAGCAGGTTAAGCCCGTGCGCCTTGGCGCCCCGCGGGTCATAGGCGGGAAACTCAAGCCCCTTGACCTGCATGGCATACCTGTCTGCTTCTTTACCAATACGCTTTGCCGCTTCTCTGGTACCCTCAGCCAGCACATTCCCGAAACCCTCGCGGTAGGCAATCTGCCGGATCAACTCGGTTACGTGGTCACCGCTACCATAGTTCAGCTCAAGCCCGCCGGTATCTTCCCTGGTGATGATACCACGCTCGTAAAGCTCATAGGCAAAACCAATGGTGCTGCCTGTGCTGATGGTATCCAGTCCCAGGTTATCGCACATCTGGTCAGCGGCGATGATAAGGCCGGAATCAACGACTCCCATTGGCCCGGAAAAACTCCAGATGGTCTCGTACTCAGGCCCTTCCGTCCAGGAACCGGCGTACCTACCGGCAGAAGCCTTGGTGATCGCACCGCAGCGGAGCATACAGCCGTAACAGGCAATATGACGTTTCGCAAGGCGTGTCCACTCTGGTCCGTCAATCTTCTCCCAGTCAGGCAGAACCCCGTCCTGAAAGTTATGGGTGGGGTACATACCGAGGAGGTTGGTAAATTCATTATGACGTGTCCCGTGCTCACGACGATTCTCGTAACTCGGATTCGACCGGAAAGCGTCAACCTGCTCTTTGACCGCCGCCATGAAGGCATCCCGGTCTGAGATTTCAACGGCTCTTTCGGTGCCCCTCACGGCGATCGCCTTCAGGTTCTTCATGCCCATGACAGCACCACCACCACCCCTCGCCGCCGAGCGACGATCGGAGAACACCCCGGAAATCTTTACCCCCCGCTCCCCTGCAGGGCCGATACAGACAAGCCTCACCCTTGGGTCACCCAGCTCCTCGCGGATAAGGGTATGAGTATCGTTGCAACCAAGCCCCCAGAGGGAGGATGCGTCCCTGAGTTCATACTTGCCGTCGTGTATCCAGAGGTAAACCGGTTTCTCGGCGATTCCCCTGATGGCGACGGCATCAAAACCGGCGAATTTCAATTCCGCGGCAAAATGCCCACCACCGCTTGACTTGAATATCGTACCGGTAAGAGGTGACTTGAAAAAGATTTTCCAGCGGGCGAAGGACTGAGCACTTGTTCCGGCAAGAGGTCCGGCGCAAAGGATAATCTCGTTGTCTTCCCCCAGCGGCTCCGTCCCCGGCTTAACGTCATCATAGAGGAGCCTGGCACCGAAACCACGCCCGCCGATATAATCATGGATAAGAGACTCGGAGAGCGGCTCCTCTGATAAGGTGGAGTCCGAGAGGTTTACCCTCAAAATTTTATTCCTGTAGCCACCCATGAACTTCTCTCCCTCCTTTTTTAGGATTATTATATACCTTTTATAGTTATTGTTTAACTTTCTGTGTGGGTGCTTTTTCGACACAAAGTTTCTGACAATTTGTGCAGCCAGCTACGCTTGGGGTTAGCGATGTCCTTCTTTATCCAAGAACGAATGTCACTCAGGTAATGATACCTTCACCAACTTGGTCTCCCGTGTCCCCGTTTTTAATAGATATCCACGGGCAAGCCCGTGGGTTTCTGCCCTTCGGGTTTCACTAAAGCCATGCCTATGGGCAATCGGCGAATTAAATCTCTATTATTTTGTATATTCATCAATTCGGCAATGGTTGTCGTAGCCAAGCTAGGTTATCGCCGTAATATCAAGCGTTAAGTAAATCGGTCATTTGTATATCCTCGCTACAATTTGCCCTGTTTTACCATAATCATTGAATCAGTTTAACGATATCTTCGATAGTCCGGATATCTTCAGCTATACCATCCCCCTGCCCGGATTTTACGGATTGCTTCGTCGCTACCGCTCCTCGCAATGACCATAAACTGAGATTATGACGGGAAAATCAAATCACGCCGAAAGCACCCGCGCCAGCTCCAGCAGGCTCAGGTCAAGCTCTTTTTTGTTGGCCACCACCTCGGAAAGCGGTGTCGCGGCGATTTCGCTCCTGACCAGTCCCATGAGCAGTCCGTATCTGCCCGAAGCGATCGAATCAGTTGCCGCAGCGCCGAGCCGTGACCCGAGCAAACGGTCAAAAGCCCCCGGCTCACCCCCGCGCTGCACGTGACCCAGCACCGTCGCACGCAGGTCGAAACCCAGCCGCTCGCGGTGTTTCTCGAAGTATTGCGTCAGCCCGGCGGCATTATACTTCGCCCCCTCAGCCACGACGACAATCGCATGGGCTTTCCCCCGCGTGTAGGCGTCACAAAGCTCCTTTGCCACCTCCTCCGGGTCGGTCTCCACCTCGGGAATGATGGTGACCTCTGCCCCGCCGGCAATCCCTGACATCAAGGCGAGATAGCCGCTGTCCCGTCCCATGACCTCAACAATAAAGGCACGGCGGTGTGACGAGGCGGTCACCTTGAGACGGTCAATTGCCTCCAGGGCAACATCAAGGGCGGTGTCGACCCCAAGGGTGATATCAGCACCGTAGAGGTCGTTGTCGATGGTTGAGGCAATACCGACCACGGGGCAGCTCATTTTGTGGAGGGCATAGGCACCCGTCTGCGTGCCGTTGCCTCCGATAATGACGAGGGCCTCAATCCCGCGTTCCCGGAGGTGGTCAAGCGCCTGCCGGCGTCCCGCCTCGGTCTTAAACTCCGGGCTGCGGGAGCTTCCCAGCATCGTGCCCCCCTTCTGAATGATACCCCCGACATCACGGGCGACAAGGGGAATAACATCACCCCTGATGAGTCCGGCATAGCCCTGGCGAACTCCATAGACCTCCCAGCCTTTCGCCAGACCGGTACGCACGACTGATCTGATGGCGGCATTCATGCCCGGGGCATCACCACCGCTGGTTAAAACCCCAATTCTTTTCATCTTAGAGCACCTCCTGTTGCATCTTCATGTTTCACGGATACGGAAAATCACTGTTTTTTGATTCCCCGGGACGATAAATTTAGAGCTTGACGACGGTAACGCCGTCTCCTCCCTCTTTTTGCCCGCCCGGGCGGAAGGACCGCACTAACGCATGACCATTGAGAAAATCGCGCACGACCTGGCGGACGGCACCGGTGCCGACACCGTGAACGATACAAACCTGGCCGAGACCCGCCAGGGCGGCATCGTTCAGGTAGTGATCAAGCTCCGCCTCCACCTCACCAGCCCGCTTGCCGCGGAGGTCAAGCTCCAGCCCGATATGAGCTGACGGTGCGGCGCTGATTACGACATCCGGTGTTACCTTTTGTGAGGGAGCCGTTATCTTTACCACGCTCTCCCTGCCTATTTTGATACTGGTTGCCCCTGCCTGAATCTCAAGCTGTCTGCCTTTTGCCGAAATAGATTTCACCGTGCCCTTGAGATTGGTATCCAGCACCCAGACACTGTCCCCGACGGCAATAAGATCGGTTTGTTCCTGCCCGTCCGCAGGGCGCCCGGCGCCGGATGACCAGACATCCTGCCCAAGCTCATGACGAACCATCGTAAGGGTTTTCTTTGCCTCAGCAATATCCTCCAGGGCTTTTGCCCGCTTGAGTGCGGACAGCGTGCGGCGGATCTCCTTCTGCAGCTCCGCCGTCTTTGCGACCAGGCGGTCTCTTGTCTCCCGTATGAGCCTTTGCTCCTGCTCTTTCAGCTCGTTCAGCCGGGTCTCCAGCTTATTTTTTTGCTTTTTGACCTCGTCCTGTGTTCTTTCCAGCTCAGCGCGTACCGCCGCCACCTTCTGCTTTTCTGCCATCAGGCTGAAGAGGAGTTTCTCCAGCTCTTCGGTGCCGTGAGAGAGCATACCGCGCGCACTTTCGATAATCTCCCGGGGAAGGCTGAGCCGTGCGGCGATGGCTAAGGCGTTGCTCCCTCCGGGCACACCTACCGTCAGGTGATAGGTTGGGGCGAAGGTTGCCGGGTCAAAGTCCAGCGAGGCGTTTTCGATCCCCGGGGTGGTGTGGGCAAAGACCTTAAGCTCGCTAAAGTGTGTTGTTGCCACCGTCGTGATTCCCCGTGACAGAAAATACAGCAGGATGCCGCGGGCGAGGGCTGCCCCTTCCGCCGGGTCGGTGCTGGTGCCAAGCTCATCAAGCAGGACCAGACTCCTCTCTGTGGTGTTCCGAATGATACGGTTGATGTTACTCACGTGCCAGCTGAAGGTGGAAAGCGTTTGCTCGATGCTCTGCTCATCGCCGATATCGGCAAAGATATTGTCAAAGACGGGCAGGATACTCTCCTCGCCGGCCGTAACCGGTATCCCGGACTGCGCCATGAGGCAGAGTAACCCGATGGTCTTTAATGTCACGGTCTTGCCCCCGGTATTGGGGCCGGTAATAACCAGGATCGAAAAATCACGCCCGATCTCCACCGAGATGGGCACCGCTTTTTCCCGGAGCAGGGGGTGGCGTGCCCGGGAGAGCCTGAGGATACATGGCTCTTTGCCTTCCTTACCGTTACCGGCAATCGCCGGTGCCACGGCTTTGAACCTCACCGCGTAGCGCGCCTTGGCCAGGGTAAACTCCAGGCGGGCAAGTAGCGCCACATTCCGGCTGATGACCACATCTTCGATCCCGGCGGCGGCGCTCAGGCTGGCGAGTATCCGCTCTAGCTCTTTCTTCTCCTCGATGACAAGCTCTCTCAGATCGTTGCCGAGATCAATCGTCTCCAGCGGCTCAATAAAAACCGTCGCCCCGGTATTGGAAACATCATGCACAATACCCCTTACCCCCCGGCGGGACTCTGTTTTCACCGGGATAACATAGCGTCCCTCGCGCTCGGTAATGAGAGACTCCTGCAGGTGGGGCTGGATTGCCTGGGATTTCACCATCCCGTCCAGACGGTTCATGAGACGGCGGCGCGTCTCCCTTATCCCGGACTTGATGCCGATCAGCTTCTCCGAGGCGGTATCCAGTATCTCCCCGTTCAGATTGATACACCGGGCAATATCCGCCTCAAGACCGGGTAAAGGGGTCATCCCCTGCGCGATGTCCCAGAGGAGAGGAAATTCCTCCCGGCGCCGGTTAAGATTGCTACGCATATGGCGGGCAGAAGCAGTGGTTTTCTGGATACTGACCAGGACTGATGGCTCAAGCACCTTCCCCTTTGCCGCCATCTCTACCATTTCTCTGACGTCCTGGATGTCACCGGTCGAAAATCCCGGCTCCAGGGACAAAAGGTGACGGGCTTCCGCAACCTCACCCAGCAGGCGCGCGATTAGCTCCCCGTCACCGCACGGCTGAAGACCGAGGGCAAGCTCTTTCGCTGCGGAAAATGAGGTAAACCCGGAGAGGATTTCGCGCACCCGCGGGAACTCCAGTATTTCCAGACTTTTTTCATCCACTTTGATTTCTCTCAGACTCAATCCGTGGCGGGATTTCACGCACCCGCGGGAACTCCATGATATTTAAATTATTGTTCATCCACATAAATTTCTCTTGTGTTAAATTGCGACGGGACTTCATATACCCGTGGGAAATCCAGCAAGCTTGACCCTGCCGGGAGATTGATGATTCATGCATCCCCTTGCTACGCTTATAGAGTATATCCTATCTTCGGCTTCATCACAAAATCATTGGCTTTACGCAGCCTTATCTATTTTCACATGGATTTGAGACGGTAAAACCGGCTTACCAGCCATCATTTCAGGAAATACTGCTTGCTCTTTTTCTCTGTTTGTATTAAACTGGCAGGAATTCTGCAAAGGATAGGTATCGTAGAAGTCATCCCGAAACATAACATGCTGAGATAGAGCACGTTGCATACTCAGATCAGGGGAAATTAGTTTTGGGATAGCTTGTAGATTCGCTGCTGAACCTGGAATATGTATCTTCTGTCAAATGCTTTAACCGAAACAGGCGTTATCTGTCTTCTTGAACCGGCAACAGTTCAATTTTTCCCGGACATTTCGAAATCATCCCGAAGCTCAGTATTTTGGGACAGCGTACACTTCATGTTCAGCGACGAAAATATCGTTTCTTTGCGACCTGCAATTCTGCATGTGTAATTATCCCGTAAAATATTATAAACTATTAGGAAAAGGAAAAATCTAATTATCAAAAATTCGTAACCTGCTCGCAACGGGGGCGGAAGGAACACGAAACTTGGATATTGAAAAAGTAACCAAAGGAAGCAAGCTCTTAATGAACAATATCCCTTTCTCCGTTGAAAACGTGGATTTTGTCAAGCCGGGGAAAGGACGCGCTGTCTACAAGCTGCGGCTGCGCAATCTCCTGACCAATAACATTCTGGATGTTACGTACCACTCCGGGGACAGTGTGGAGGAGACCAATGTCAGCACCCGTGAGATGCAGTATCTCTACCGGGACAACGATAACTACATCTTCATGGACTCGGAAACCTTTGAGCAGCACTCTATCCCCGGCGAGAGGATCGGCAATAAAAGTCACTATATGAAAGAGGGACTATCTGTTATTGTCGTCACGTGGGAGGAGACACCCATTGATATGACGCTTCCCATTACCGTCGAGCTGAAAGTGGTCGAGAGCGCGATGGCCACCAAGACGGATACCGTTACGGCGCAGGCAAAGATGGTGGTCCTGGAAACAGGCTACACGCTGGGTGTGCCGACTTTCATCAAGGAGGGTGACACAATCAAGATAGATACCCGTAGCGGGAATTATATTGAGCGGGTCGGGAGCAAATAAAGGCCGGCCCCCGGAACTGGAGCGTCTTCAGCAAATCAGGAAGAATCTGGGGCGGCGTGCACGCATTCTGGACGGCATCCGGTGCTTTTTCCGCGAGCGCGGCTTTCTTGAGGTTGACACACCGCTCCGTGTGCCGCAGGTAGCCCCGGAGATCAACATCTCACCTTTTCGGAGTGAGGATTGTTTTCTTTCAACCTCTCCGGAGCTGTACATGAAGCGGCTTGTTGCCGCCGGCTACGAGAAAATCTTCCAGCTCACCCGCAGCTTCCGCAAGGACGAGAGAGGGGAAAGGCACCAGCCGGAGTTTACCATCCTTGAGTGGTACCGCACCCATGCCGGCTGTCTGGATGTCATCCGGGATACGGAAGACCTGGTGGTCAGTCTTTCCCGGAAGCTTAAGCATGGTACCACGATTCACTACCAGGGAAAAGAGATTGACCTTACGCTCCCCTGGATACGCCTGAGTGTCTCAGCGGCATTCGGCGCCTCTGCCGGCTGGGACCCCGTCGCGGTCGCTGATACGGAGCGGTTCGAGGACGATCTGGTGAACAGGGTTATTCCTGCCTTTGACCGGAGCCGCCCCACCATTCTCACGGACTACCCGGCATACTGTGCCTCGCTCGCCCGTCTGAAACCGGGGAATCCGCTGGTTGCCGAGCGTGCTGAGGTCTTTATCGGCGGGCTGGAAATCGCCAATGCCTTTAGTGAGCTTAACGATGCCCTCCTGCAGGAGAAGCGCTTTCTTGAGGAGATTGAACGGCTCCGGTGTGAAGGGAAGGAGGGTTTCACCCTGCCCCGCAGATTTTTGCAGGCGCTGGCTTATCTCCCTGAATGCGGCGGGATCGCCCTGGGCGTTGACCGGCTGGTAATGCTCATGTGTGATGCTGCATCTATCAGCGATGTCATCGCCTTTCCCTGGGAAGAGGGGTGTGGGCTTGAGGCATAAAGTACAACCTATCCAGAAACTGATTTCCCGAATCGGAACAGGTAATGCACCCCATCTCATGATGCGGCGGGTTTGTGTGTCGGAAAAGGGAAAGATAACCCGGACTGTCATTGCGCGGAGTGACAGCGACGAAGCAGTCTCATACTACGCTGAGGTTGGGATTGCTTCACTAACGCTCGCAATGACAGTCCGATGGATTCTTTATTTTGCCGAAATCAGTTTCTGGATGACTTTTATATCTTGAGCCCAATCTCGAAGCCCTCCCTTAAAGCCTCGGCAATGTTGCGCGGGGAAACGCAGTCACCCACCGGATAGACTTCCGGTATTTTACCCTTGATTTCCCGATAGAGTGCCTGGTTCGGCGTTGCTCCGGCGGCAAGGACGATGGTATCCGCCTCAAGAACTTTTCTTTCGCCCTCTCCGGTGGTGATGACCAGTCCTTTCTCATTCGCCTCGTGATAGGTGACACCGGTCAGCATGGTGACACCCTTCTCCGTAAGCCTTGCCAGCAAACGCGGTCTGGTGCTGGGGCCAACGTCCGTGGCAATCTCTGCCCCACGGCGCATCATCGTAACCTTCTTTCCCGCATCAGTCAGGAACTCAGCAACCTCGCAGGCAACAAGCTCGCCGCCGATAATGACCACCCGCTCCCCCGTCTTCGCCTTCCCTTCCAGCACGTCTGCCGCCAGGACAGCACCGGTTTTATCCAGTCCCGGAATTTCGGGGATCAGGGGAATCACACCGGTCGCCAGCACGACAACATCGGGGGCAAACCCGGCGATGGATTCCGCCGTGGCTTCCCTGCCCGTGCTTACCGCAACACCGAGCTTCTGGAGCTGTCCCATTAAAGAGCAGGTTAGAACGCCGATCTTGTCCTTGTGTGGTGCGATTGCCGCGGCAACCATCTGCCCTCCCAGCACGGTCTTCTTCTCCCAGAGGCTCACCTGATGTCCTCTTAAGGCGCTCACGCGGGCGGCTTCGATACCCGCCGGTCCGCCTCCGACAATCAGCACCTTTTTTAACTCAGGGGTACGGCTAATCCCGTGTGTCGCCTCCCTGCCTGTGGCGACGCCGACGGTACAGCGGATGCCGACAACCCCGCTGTGGCTGATGTCATCCCGGCAGCGCCCGCAGAGAATACATGGCCTGATGTCTTCAGTACTGCCGTCACAAACCCTGTTCGGCAGCTCCGGGTCGGCTAAAAGCGACCTTCCGAAGGCAATTAAATCCGCCCTGCCCGCGGCAAGCAGCGCCTCGCCAGCTTCGGGTGTCATCTTCCCCACGGCGATAACCGGGACATTCACAACCTCCCTGATGCCAGCGGCAAGATCAGCGAGGACGGCGGGTGTAAACCGGGCAGTGGTGAGATTGGCGGGATTTGCCGGCCCACCTGCTGATACGTGTATCGCCGCGGCGCCGGCATCAGCAGCCATGCGAGCGACCTCCTTTGCCTCCTCCTGTGTTGTTCCCCCCACCACACCGTATTCCCTGCCGTTCAGGCGGCACCAGATGGTGAGGTTATCCCCGACGGCTTCTTTTACCGCCCTGATCACCTCAACAAGAAGGTGGGCGCGGTTTTGCAGGCTGCCGCCGTAGCTGTCTCGGCGGTGGTTGGTGGCGGGCGAGATGAACTGGTCAATCAGGTAACCGTGTGCCCCGTGAATTTCGACACCGTTAAACCCGGCAGCTTTTGCCCGCAACGCTGCCCGGACAAATGCCCTGATTACCTCGTTGATGTCATCCCGGGTCATCTCTTTCGGCAAGGCAACGCCTGATGCGGTGACGGCGGATGGCGCCAGAGGCTGCATCCCGGTAAGCTTCGGATTGGTCATCCTTCCCCCGTGTATCAGCTGGACGGCGACCTTCGCGCCGTGCCGCTGGATTACCCGGGCAAGCTCCCTCATACCGGGGACATACCGGTCATCATAAAGAGCCAGTTCGTTGGGAAGAATGGGACCGCGCGGGTGGATATAGGTTGCCTCGATGATAATCAATCCTGCTCCACCCTTTGCGCGCGCCTCGTAATAGCTCAGGGTGCGCTCGCTGACATAACCATCAGCCGTGGCATAACGCACGACCATGGGCGGCATGACCATCCGGTTTTTCAGCATCATCCGCCCGATGGTGATCGGCTGGCAAAGACTTTTCCCCATATTGACAGTTCCTCCAGAATGATTATTTCTGCATACATTAAGATATGGGGAATTTTATCACAAAGGATACTCTTATACTAAGGGACTGATGCCGGTTGTGTCTTTCTGTTCTGGTTAAAACTGCCCTGTGTCATTGCGAGCCCTCACG
>JBDRFO010000166.1:0-7569 GCA_043818655.1 Chloroflexota bacterium | reverse complement strand
CTATGACAATGCTCAGGTCGCTGTCGCTGACCCAGCTGTCGCCGTCAACATCGCCGGGGATCATGCTGATAAGCTGTCCGGAAAATATCTTTTCACATCTCAGGATAAGATGTGCCCTGTCTTACGATACTGAGTTTCCGGAAGTCTTCCGGGAAGACGGTGATTTATTGCTTATCTTGGCAAAAAAGGGGGGCGCTGTCAATGGTCATCAGCATGAGTGGGCAAAGTAGCTTGACATAAAAGCTGCCATTACAGTAGGAAGATGGGTTCCCAACAGGAGCGCAAAATTGAGCTATCTTCTTCTCTCCACGATAAAACATGCCAGCTCCACAAGGGCGTCGCGACTGGGGGTATCGGGCAGTGTCATGAGACGCTCACACGCCATCTCACGGTAATCTGCCGCCATCTGGTAGCATTTGAGGATGATATCCGGTGAGTTCCGGATTATCTCCTTTACCTTCTCCGTATTCTCTTTCCGGTTCTGGTTGCGGATAATATCAATTACCGCCATCTCGTGAGGATTTTTTTCCAGCAGGAGAAGCACCGGCAGTGTGATCGTCCCCTCGTTTAAGTCTGACCCGACGGGTTTGCCCATTTCCTCGGTTGTGCCGGTGTAGTCCAGGATGTCATCGATGATTTGAAAGGCGATCCCGATATTAAAGCCATAGTCCTTGAGTGCCCCGACGGCTTTTGCCGGGGCATGACTCAGGATGGCACCGCATTCGGTTGCCAGGGAGATCAGGGAGGCTGTCTTGCTGGAAATCCGCTGCATGTAGTAGGCACGGCTTTTCCCGATGTGAAAGGCGCTGAACGCCTGGGAGAGTTCACCTGAGGTGATGGTCATCAGGGTCTGGTAGAGGCGTTTTACCACCTGCCTGCTGCCTGTTGAGACGGCCAGCTCCCCCGCCTTTGCCAGGAGGTAATCTCCCATCAGGATGGCGGTGTTGTCGCCCCACAGGCTGTTAACCGTCGGACGGCCGTGTCTTAATGCCGAGTTGTCAATGGCGTCGTCGTGCACCAGCGTGGCGATGTGCAGGATTTCAATAGCCGCCGCCATTGGAATGATGTGCTCAAGGTTGTTATCGTAGAAGCTGGCGGACAGGAGCACAAGCGACGGGCGAAGCCTTTTGCCGCCGGCGGAGAGGATATGCGCCAGCAGTTCATCCACCCGGCCCCCCTTCCTGAGTCCGTCAGCCATATCGTCATTGAGCCAGTCAAGGTCAGCCTTGCAGAGCGAATGAATCATGTCCTCTACTTTTGTCAGGTCTTTCTGGATGGGCTGATAAATATTGCTAAGTTCCATGATGCTCCTTTTTGACTGAGGTAGGTTAGCCGTGTTCATCAGGGGACTCAGGATTGTGAGACTAAGCGAATACCATTCTTAGTTTCGAAAATTATTTCCGGGATGTCCCGCAGATAACCTGCTACCCCTGTCCTTCTAACAGACGATTTTTCTCTTCCTCGACCACGCTCTCATCCAGTTTGGCAAAAAGCGGCTCCGGGATAACAAGTTTCTGTCCCGGCGGCGGTAAGTTCAGCTTCCATCCGCCTGCCTCGATGCTGTCGCTGTATCCAAGATACTGATGCACCTTCGCTGCGCTGAATGGTAAAAACGGATACATGGCTGTCCTGAGGGCGGCGATGACACAGATTGCCACGTAGAGCGAGGTTGCCGCCGCGTCTTTGTCCTGTTTAATCACCTTCCACGGGGATTTCTCATCCAGGTACCGGTTGGTCTCATGTGCCAGAGCCATGGCTGCTTTGATTGCTTCTCTGAAATGGCATCCGTAAAGCAGTTTGTCCATGTTCGTCAGTGTGCTCTGCGCCAGATCAAGAACCGTCCGGCTGCGGCTATCAAGCTCCCCGGGGTGGGGCACGGCGCCATCGAAGTTACGGTAGACGAAGGTAAGCACCCGGTGTACCAGATTACCGTAGGTGGCGACCAGCTCGTCATTGTTACGGCGAACAAACTCACTCCAGGAAAAATCGGTATCGCCGGTCTCCGGCATGTTGATTGACATCAGGTAGCGTAGCGGCTCAGGGTCATAGCGGGATAAATAGTCCGGCATCCAGACCGCCCAGTTGCGACTGGTGGAGAACTTCCTGCCCTCCAGGTTCAGGAACTCGTTCGCGGGGACGTCAAAGGGCAGATTCAGGTCAGCGAGCGCCATGAGCATCGCCGGCCAGATGATGGTATGGAAGATGATGTTGTCCTTCCCGATGAAATAGTAGCTTTTGGCATCATCCTGCCAGAAGGAGCGCCATTTTTCAACGTCGCCGTTTGCTTTAGCCCATTCCTTGGCGGCGGACAGGTAGCCGATAACTGCCTCAAACCAGACATAGAGACATTTCCCGTCATAGCCGGGAAGCGGTACGGGTATCCCCCAGGTGATATCGCGGGTAATCGCTCGGTCTTTCAGTCCTTCCTTGAGGTAGTGGCGTGTGAACTGATAGACATTGGGGCGCCAGTATGTCTTATCCTCGGTCCATTCAAGGAGCCTGTCTCCGAAGGCAGAGAGTTTAAAGAAAAAGTGCTCCGATTCTTTGAACTCAGGTGTCGTGCCGCACAGGCGGCAGCGAAAACCAATCAGCTCGCTTGGATTGAGCGGCTTCCCGCAGTCTTCGCACTGGTCACCCCGTGCCCTCGGTGAGCCGCAAAAAGGGCATGTCCCCTCGATATAGCGGTCAGCCAGGGAGCGGTGGCAGGTGGGGCAGAAGGGCTGAAGCACGGTTGCTTTATATATGTTGCCCTGATCAAGAAGTTCCTGGAAAATCTCCTGAGATACCTTGATATGATTCTCCGTGCTGGTTGCGGTAAAGAGGTCAAAGGAGACCCCCAGCTTCTTGAAATTCGTGATAAATATGTCATGGTACTTTTTTGCCAGGTCACCTGGCGGAATACCCTCCTGCTCTGCTTTGAGGGTGATGGGCGTGCCGTGCTCATCGGAACCTGACACCATCAGCACTTTGTCGCCCCTGGTGCGGTGGTAGCGGGCGAATATATCGGCGGGCAGATATGCCCCGGCGACATGTCCCAGATGCAGCGGGCCGCTGGCATAAGGCCAGGCAACCCCGATGAAAATTTTCTCATTCATTTGCTTCTTTCACCTTAATAAGAAGTTTTCAAAAATACCCGGATTTTACGGATCGCTTCGTCGCTCCCGCTCTTCCCAACGACAGGGCAGATGCTTATAGAAGCCGTATTATAAAACAGTACGATACACCCGACTGAGTTTCAGGGCTTACCCGCTTCTTTCTCCGGGAAGAAAGTCAGGATTGTCTCCGTCTTCTCGTTCCGGTATTCCGCATAGCCCTGCTTGAGGCAGCAATCAAGGCAGTAGCGCTTTATCTTGCTCTTCTCCCCATCAGCCAACTCCTCTTCTGTTGCCAGGTAACGTTCGGCCTGGGGGATCAGGCGCTGGCACAGGTCACACTTGATTTCCCCTAAAGAGATACATCCCCGTCTCATCATCTGCCTCCTACTCCCCGTTTTCACGGGCATTTTTTTGTCTTAGCCAAGCCTGATAAACTTCCCGCCGGGATAAACCGGTATCACTTGTAACCCGGGAGATTGCTTCTTTTGCCCTTACACCGGAAAGGCGCATTGTATCCATGCTCTGTAAAACATCCTCTGTCATCTCCGGTTCAGGTTTCTCCTTCTGACCGTCAATCACCAGTGTGAACTCACCCCTTGGCTCAGGAAAGTGTTCGATCGCTTCTTTGACTGTTCCCCGGAAGACCTCTTCAAACATCTTTGTCATCTCACGGCAAAGGACGATTCTCCTGTCCCCCAGGATGCGCAAGATGTCATTCAGTGCTGCCTTCAGCCGGTGTGGTGCTTCAAAGACCACCAGCGTCCCCGGCTCGTTTGCCGCAGACTCAAGATAACGCCGCCGCTGGGCAGACCTGTTCGGCAGAAAACCCAGATAGAGGAACCTGTCGGTAGGAAGACCCGAAACAGCCAGTGCGGTTACGACTGCCGACGGCCCGGGAATGGGTATTACCGTAATGCCCTGGCGACTTGCCGCCACGATAAGCTCATAACCGGGATCAGATATCCCTGGCATCCCTGCCTCGGAGACAAGAGCAACACTGCCGCTGCCAAGAAAATCGATCAGGTAGCTCATCTTCTCCTGCCTGTTGTGCTCATGGAAGCTGGTCGTGCGTGTCTTGATACCATAGGCATTGAGCAGCCGTTTTGTTTTGCGGGTATCCTCAGCGGCAATGAGATTCACCTCACGGAGAGTACGGAGTGCGCGCAAAGAGATATCCTCCAGGTTACCTATTGGTGTCGCGACAATATAAAGTGCCGTCATTCCCCTTTAGTCTTTACGTTTCGTTATTATAGCCTGAGACACCATATCCCGTCCATATATGATAGCAGGATTTGGAAGATAAGACATGATTAAGAGGGGCGGAACGCCCCTCTTTTTATGAAACATTTATCCATGATAATGCATGATATACCGGCCGTGGAGCCAGGCTGGAAAGAAGGCTCTAAATGCATCAACGGGTTTACTGATTGTTCTTCGACTCTTATCCGGGCGAAGCAGGTGACTGTTTCGGGGGCATATTGGGGATTACCGTTGCCTTTTGTGCGGGTTTGTCCTTTGGTGCAGGTTTCTCCTCTTTCTTTATGGCGGTTGCCGGAGCTGGTGTCGGTTTGGGAGCGGATGCAGGCGCGGATTCATTGAAGAGTGCATCCAGTTCTTCCCCCTCAAGGGTTTCCTTAGCGATAAGTTTTTGTGCAACCTGTATCAGCTTTGCCTTGTTCTCGGTTAGAATTTTTCTGGCGGTCTCGTGTGCTTCCTGAATAATGCGGTTGACCTCCTCATCAATCAGGTCGGCGACCTTATCCCCGTAGTCTCTCTGCTCTGAAATCTCCCGTCCGAGGAAGACCATTTCCTGCTTGTTCCCAAAGGTTCTTGGCCCCAGTTTGTCACTCATACCCCAAGTGGTGACCATGTGGCGGGCCATGTCGGTGGCTCTTTTAATATCATCGGCGGCTCCGGTGGACATCTCGTTGAAAATAAGCTCCTCAGCAACACGTCCCCCGAGTGCCATGGCCAGTTTATCACTGATATACGAACGTGTATACATATCCTTATCTTCGGCAAGGGTCTTGGTGTAGCCTCCCATCATGCCGCGCGAAATGATGGTTATCTTCCTGACCGGCTCAATATGGGGGGATATGTGTCCCACCAGGGCATGTCCTGCCTCGTGGTAGGCGGTAACCTCCTTTTCCTTCGGAGAAATCCGGTGGCTTTTCCGCTCCGGGCCAAAACTGACGCGGTCGATGGATTCTTCAAACTCCGCCATGTCAATGACCTGCTTGTCCCGTCTTGCCGCCAGGATGGCGGCTTCATTTACCAAGTTCGCCAGGTCGGCACCGGAAAAGCCGGGCGTCTGTTTGGCCAGTACCTCAAGGTCAACGGTCTGGCCCAGTGGCTTCCCTTTGGAATGCACACCGAGGATAGCGGTACGCCCCTGAATATCGGGACGGTCAAGAACCACCCGCCGGTCAAAACGGCCGGGGCGGAGCAGTGCGGGATCAAGAATATCCGGCCGGTTCGTCGCTGCCATAATGATGATACTGGTGTTGGTGTCAAATCCATCCATCTCCACCAGAATCTGGTTCAGTGTTTGCTCTCTCTCGTCATGCCCGCCGCCAAGACCGGCCCCACGGTGCCTGCCGACAGCATCAATCTCGTCAATAAAAATGATGCAGGGGGTATTCCGCTTTGCCTGTTCAAAAAGGTCACGTACCCTTGCGGCACCAACGCCAACAAACATCTCCACAAATTCACTACCGCTGATCGAAAAGAAGGGTACCCCTGCCTCACCGGCAACAGCCCTGGCGAGCAGGGTTTTCCCTGTCCCCGGAGGCCCGATGAGCAAGACGCCTTTGGGAATACGTGCGCCGAGGACCTGGAACTTCTCGCGGGATTTCAAAAAGTCCACCACTTCACGCAGGTCCTGCTTTGCCTCTTCAACACCGGCGACGTCATCAAAGGTAACGGTCGGGGTGTTGGCGGGGAAGAGTCGGGCGCGGCTTTTGCCGAAGCTCATTGCCTGGCTATTTGCCCCCTGTGCCCGGCGGAATAAAAAGAAGAGGAGCCCGGCAAAGATTAAAAGGGGCAGGAAGTTGATGACCATGGCCATCCAGTTAATTCCCGAAGTGCCCTTGACGCTAACGGTTACATTCGTAAGGTCAAGTTCCTGCACCTCATAAATATTCTGCGTGGCTTCTTTGTATGTGGTGTATTTACTGCCGTTCGTTGCCGTAATCGTCAGGACATCATTTTCGATTTCAATATTGCTGATTTCATGACTTTGTGACATTGCCACCAGCTGGCTAAAGGGGATTTCATCCACTTTGTCTGATGATGGCATGAGATAGGAGAAAATAATTATCCCGGTGATCAGAACAGCCAGATATATGAATGCATTACGCTTCCAGTCCAATTTCATCTACAACATCATCCTTGTTTCTACCATCGTGTGATTCTCTATTAATATAACGATATTATACCAGAAAAGAAAGGTGAGATAAAGAAAACCGGGGCGGTGAAGCTACTTTGTTAGACCGGACTGCTTTTCTGGCAGGGCTTCGTAAATTTCCTTGAGAAGAAGGGCATCTTCTTCAAGATTGGGGCTTTCGCAAATGACCAATCCTTTCGCGTGATAGTCTTTCAGTGCCCTGAGCAGTTCTGTGTAATGCAGATCTGATTCCTGCAATGGGAGGTGTTTTTGCTCACCTTTTTTGCTATAGGCAATCCCGGAAAAATGGATGTGCATCTTACCCAGCGCTTCCTGCCCAAGTTTTGCTTTGAGAAACTCCAGGATTCGGGCAAGCTCTTCATAGGAGTTGCCGTCGCCGGTGCGGGCATGCCAGTGGGCAAGGTCAATGCATGGCGCTATCTCCGGAAGCTTTAGTGACAGGGCGGCGATTTCTTCGATGGTGCCAAACTGGGTGGGCTTCCCGGTAATCTCCGGTCTGAGGCATACCGGACAATCTTCCGCTTTAAGCTGTGTGATGACTTCTGCCAGACGTTCTGTGACCGTGTTAAATGTTAATTCAGGGGGGTCACCCAGGTAGAAAGCCGCGTGAAAGACGATGCTTGTTGCCCCGCATAAAGCCCCGATTTGGGCGCTTCGGATTAGCCTTTTCTGGCTGGCGTTTACCTTCTGTACTTCACGGGCGTTCAGGTTGATAAAATAAGGGGCATGAACCGATAGTACTACCCCGTTTCTCGCTGCGGCTTTCGCCACGAGCCGCGCGGTTGCCTCGCTCATGGTTATACCCCGGACAAACTCTATCTCCATACAACCAAGACCAAGCTCACGGATCCGTTCAATCCCTGATACGGTTGAACGCTCCGAGCTGCTCAGGGGGATACCGCCTGTGCCGAAGATAAGCCCGTTCAAGTATTTTCCCCTTTCTTCTGCCTATCCGGGATTTTATCACCCGTAGTATATCACAGTGATATGGAGCGGTAAGAACCAGAAGTTCTATTTATTTTATACCGTTCTAACCTGGTTGAAAATTGGATTGTCATTGCGAGGAGC
>JBDRFO010000165.1:0-27591 GCA_043818655.1 Chloroflexota bacterium | reverse complement strand
ACCGGCCCACCGGGGCATTCCAGGCTCATGAGATCTCCCTCGCAAACAAGCGCCCCTACCGGCAGCAGCTTGAAGGAAATTTCCTGTTCTTCCAGAACCTCATCTTCCAGCAGGACCTTGACCTGCGTGATAAAATCACCTTCCCTCTGTCCGGTTGTATCCCAGGCAAGGCTAATAATTTGATGCCTGTCAACCCCAACGTTGGTTCCGGCATGCATGAGCCTGTCCACAAGCTTGTCATTTTTGGTAATGGTTACCTCTACCTTTGGTTTCGCGACCACATTGCCGATGTTCGTAAAGTTGACCTCTATCTGAAGCGGAAGTCCCACTTCGGTATCCCTGGCAGTGATGCGCGCCACCCTTCCTGCCACCTTCTGTACCCCGGTAACGATGATGGTTACCACGGCTGGTGCCCGTATGCGCACAACATTACGCACCTCGGTCGTTTCCTCCCCGGTGGGGGGAATACTCTCGGCATAAAGGTTACAAATATAGGTTTTATTGGGGGCATCTTCGGGAACGGTAAACTTGACCAGCACCGGTGTCTTGTCCTGTCCCGGAACCAGGACACGGTCAATCAGCACTTCCGGATCATCGTAATTGTAGAAGCTGACCCAGCTCCCGGTTTCTCCCTCAGCGCCAAGAGCAAATTCACAGCTCTCCGCATCGCTGTTGAAGATATTCATTACCCTTTCGTAGACACCACCCCTGAGGGTATCAGGTATTTCCATAATGGATGGGCCAATCCCCACCCCCATAGCGGCTACTTTTACCGGTACCATCTGCAAGAGTGATGTTACCAGGATGACCAGTACTACCGACCTTACGATAGCCCTTTTCATTTTCAACAGAGCTCCTCCCTTCTAACTAATATGGTGCCAGCCGGCACGGTTAGTTCCGCATGCCGGCTGACCACCCTCAGACTGAGTGCATATCCATATATGCGACGATTAACTCCAGGTTTCCTGATTCCCTGATACTATGGCCAGGCCGCATAAATGCAGCTCAGAATCATGTTGCCGGAGTAGCTTGCCGGGTCTGCCTTCTTGACATGGATGGAGAAGTCAAGCTTCTGCGTGTTGCAAAGCTCCAGAATGTCAGGCAGCATCGTCCAGTTGCCAGCCGGCGGAGTGGTACCCTTTTTCCAGGCAGGATTATAGATGACATCGGTGCCAACACCGGCAGCACCGAGCCTGGCATCAAACTCAACGTTCCAGATACCGCTGGTATCACCAAAGCCCATATCATCCTGCTTGGTCAGAATATTCAGCCAGGTGTTACCGATATTGCGGACAGTGGGTAAAGCTGCGGTACCGAAGTTGACATCGCCGGGCACCCATTTATTGGTGCAGACTTCAACCGGGCCATAACCAACATTAGTGAAGTCATACTCGCAGGCAGTAACAGGCATGTAGCGGAAGTAGTTTACCAGTATGGGACTGGGATTGTTGTTCTTGTCGTAAGCCTTAACCTCAACCCTGTAATCGCCCCATGGCTGGTGATAGCTAATTACCTGGTTTCCCATCCACACCCAGGCGAGGCCCTGCTCAAGCTCGTGCCTGACCTCAGCAGCATCATACTCAGGATGAGAAGGATTGAACGTAATGATGCCCTGGGCGACGGCGCTGTCGAAAGCAGTCAGGCCATCAGCCACGGAAGCCAGGCGAATCATCGCCAGCTGATACTTGAACTCAGGGATACTGGCGGGTCGGCTCATGGGATGGAACACGTCGGCGTAGACACGGTCGACAGAGAGTTGCCCGTCGGGATCAGTGACCACGGCGAAGAATTCCAGCGGCTTTTCCACGCCGTAGGCGACCGGGGGCAGTACCTGCGTACCGGGAATAATATGGGTGGGATCGCCATCGTCAGGCAGTTCCCATTTGCACTTGACGATAGGCGGTAAACCGGTACCACCATTAACCGTGACATCAGTCGTCACATCAGCCGCCATGACGGGGGCAGCTAAAGAAAAGACCAGAACCATTGTTAAAAATAAGATGGTTAGTTTTTTCACTTTTTCCTCCAATAACATGTTTTTATGGTTTGTAACCTTCTCGCAACCGGGTTATTTTACTTCCCCCTGTTTCACATCACCCCCTTTCTGGAGATACTGATCAGGAAGGCTTACCGACCAACTGTGATGCTTCCACCTCTTTCTCACACATCCTCACCACAAACATTGTTCCTTTGTGGAGCAAGCCTCAATTGGCACTTTATCATTACAGATTTCGCAGTTGTATCCTGCAAAGGGATAATTTGGAGTAAGACAATGACCTCTTTTGGGATAGGTAATTTCGCCTGCACTGATTAAACAATGTGATTAGTTCTCGCCAGTTGCCCCCCTTCCTTCTGTGCTAAACAGGAATCAGGCGGGTTTTTATGAAAATGAAGAATCCTGCAAGCTACCCGGAAACTGTTTTTCTGAAGATAAGCAGGTAATGTGCCTTATCTCAGGAAATTGAGTTCCGGATGACTTTTAAGGATACGTGGGGAAAATCAACACCGGGTTAAGCTGTATTAACACTGGTGCGCTTACCCCGGTGTTCTGGTTACTACGGGAACGGCACGAAAGCACAGCATATGTACATCTTGCCGCCATAACTGTTCGGGTCTGCCTTCTTGACATGGATGGAGAAGTCAAGCTTCTGCGTGTTGCAGAGCTTAAGGATGTCAGGCAGGGTCATCCAGATGCCAGCCGGCGGAGTGTTACCTTTTCTGCAAGCGGGATGATAGACAACATCGGTACCGGTAACAGCAGAACCAAGTCTGGCATGATACTGGACGTTCCAGATACCGCTGGTATCACCAAAGCCCATATCGTCCTGCTTGATCTGGATTTGACACCAGGTGTTACCGATATTGCGGACGGTCGGGAAGTCAGGGGTGGAGAACTCGGTATCACCAGGGACCCATTTATCTCTGCAGACCTCAACCGGACCATAATGGACAGAGGTGAAATCATACTCGCAAGCAGTGATCGGGATATATAGAAAGAAATTCTCCAGCAGGGGGCTGGGATTATTGTTCTTGTCATAAGCCTTAACCTGAACCAGGTAGTCACCCCAGGGCTGATGATAGTCCATTACCTGATTCCCCTTCCATAACCAGGCAAGACCCTGCTCAAGCTCGTGTCTGACCTCAGCGGCATCATAAGGGGTCGCGTATTTTATCACACCCCGGGCAACCGCGAGGTCGAATGCCGCCAGGTTATCAGCAACAGTAGCCAATCGTACCATTGCCAGCTGGTACTTAAAGTAGGGAACGTCAGCAGGGCGCTTCAGGGGATGGAACACATCGGCAGATACACGATCCACGCTGAGCTGTCCTTCGGGGTCAGTAACCACAGCATAGAACTCAATCGGCTTGGTAGCACCGAAACCAACCGGAGGTAAAAACTGGGTTCCGGTGACAATATGGGTGGGATCGCCATCATCAGGCAGTTCCCATTTGCACTTGACGATAGGTGGTGAACCATTACCGCCATTAACCGTGACATCGGTTGTCACATCAGCCGCAATCGCAGGGACGGCCGGGAAACAAACCAGAACCAGCGTCAAAAGAAAGATTGCTAGTTTTTTCATATGTATGATACTTCTCCTATTTGCCTCTTTCCGGGTAATTTCATTTTCCTTGCATCACCTGATTACCTTATCGCACCCCATTTGTCGTCTCTATTTTTTTATTCAGTATCACCTCCATTCTTTTTATACTGAAAATCATTTCATCAATCCGTTTTCTTCCACCAGGTCTCTTCCCCGCAGGTTTTTGTGCGATAAGCATCCTCATCATGGGAATACCAGTCTCTCTTCCCTGCAATATACCAATTCCCGTTTGCAGGGTGAACCCTGCAAAGGAATAATCCGCAGGGGAAGACTACTCCTCCTTTTGATAGCTGGTTTTGTCTCCTTGACCAGGCGGATAAGAGTAGTCCCTGTCTGCACCACCAGAGGTTATGGGCAGCATTAACAGGTGCAAAAGGTAACCCACCCTGCTCACCGGCATATGTTTCCGGGAAAGAGGAATAAGCGGCGTAACCCTCCCTCAAAAGCCTCTTTTTCTTCCCGCACCACTAGGTAAAGGGAGTTTAAATTAGGTGACTGTTTTTACCCAAGTTACGTAATCTAACGGATATGACAGCTAGAGGGGCTATGATATTAGTTATGATATAAGCCGACCGGACTAAAACCACTGTTTTATTGCTTTGCACAGACAGGTAATCATTTCCGAGGCCGGGTTCACAGGAGACAATCATGGTGAATTAATCCGTTATTGCTCTCCTTAGCCTGATCCCGGATCACGCAAGATAAGAAAGAAAGCAACATGCATTATCCGTGTTTATCATGACCCGTGTGCCTGTGTATTTTGCCCGGACGATACTCATAACTTTTATTCTGCTCTCAATCTCAAGATGAAGAGCTTTATGCAGTTTTGCCAGATCTGACATCGCTCAGTCTGGTTGAAAAAGAGGTTTTGCTATGTGTGGAATTGTAGGTTACATTGGCGGTAAACAGGCACAATCCATTCTCCTTAACTGTCTGAGCCGGCTGGAATACCGCGGCTATGACTCCTGCGGCATCGCGATCAGGGGCAGCGGTATTAAAGTACATAAGGATGCCATCAGGGTAAAAGCATTGCAAAAGACATCCCCATCGTTTGAAGGGACACTGGGCATCGGGCACACCCGGTGGGCAACCCATGGGCAGCCGTGTCAGCGAAACGCCCACCCCCACCTGGATTGCAGCCACAGGATCGCGGTTGTTCATAACGGCGTTATTACCAACTACCAGAAGCTAAGGCAACAACTGACGGATGAGGGGCATAAATTTGTCTCGGAGACGGACACCGAGGTGATCCCCCACCTGATCGAGAAATATTATCAGGGTAACCTGGAGAAGGCGCTGGAAGCAGCAATGAATGAATTGGAAGGCTCCTATGCCCTGGCGGTCGTGGTAGAGGATGAGCGCAAACTGATTGTGGCACGGAAGGACAGCCCGCTGGTGATCGGTGTGGGTGATGGCGAGAGCATTATCGCCTCGGATGTGCCGGCGATCCTTGATTACACCAACCGGGTTATTTACCTGGAAAATGGAGATATCGGGGTTGTTACTGATGAAGGGATAAAAATTACACGGAACGGCACGGAGATTCAGAGGAAAGAGCAGCGGATTCTCTGGAACATGGAAGACGTCCAGAAGGCAGGGTACGAGCACTATATGCTCAAGGAAATCAACGAGCAGCCAAGAGTGATGCGGGATACCCTGCGAGAGTGTCTTGAGTCCAATGTCCACCTGAGCATGAACGGGAGTCCCCGCAATTTAGCCATCGTGGCCTGCGGCACGTCATACCATGCCGGTCTTGTCGGGAAATATATGACAGAGGAGCTGCTCGGAATCCCGGTAAGGGTAACGGTTGCCTCCGAGTTTAACCATTGCGGACAACCCCCAGGCAGCACCGCAGCCATCGTCATCACCCAGTCGGGGGAAACCGCCGATGTGCTGAAGGCCATGAAAAGGCTGCATGAAGCAGGGGTGCACACGCTTGTGATTACCAATGTTCCGGGAAGCACGGCCAGCCGCATCGGAGACCAGATTGTTTACACCAGGGCAGGCCCTGAGGTCAGTGTCGCCGCCACCAAGACATTCCTGGCGCAACTGGTGGTTTTGTACCAGCTAAACCTGTCATATTACGGGGCGAACAACCGGGGATTTAAGGAACTGATGTCCGAGTTCCTCCAGCTTCCGGGCAAGGTGCAGCAGGTGCTTGATAATGAATATCAGGTGGCAAGTGCCGCTCGCTACCTGTCACGCTATGAAGATGTTTTCTTTATCGGTCGGGGGATAAATGTCCCCATCGCCCTGGAGGGGGCACTCAAGCTCAAGGAGATATCATACATTCATGCGGAAGGTTGCCCTGCCGGAGAACTGAAGCACGGAGCTTTTGCCCTGCTGTCTCATGAAGCACCGGTCATTGCCATTGCTGCTCCTGACAGCACCTACAGTGCCATGCTGACCAGCATCAAAGAGGTAAAAGCCAGGAATGCCCCTGTAATCGCCCTGGCTGATGATTCCGATGAAGCCATCGCAGAACTGGCTGATACCGTCATCAGGGTACCTCATGTCAATCCTATTTTTTCACCGGTGGTAAACGCGGTCGTCATGCAACTTCTTGCCTACCATGCGGGCAGGTACCGCGGCTGCCCGGTGGACTTTCCGCGGAATCTGGCAAAGAGTGTGACCGTGGAGTAGCCAGAAGAGGTCAGGTAAAAAACCGGCTCCCGGACAGCCTGAAGGGTAACAATTTGCCGAAACAGGATTCCCGTATCAGGAAACAGGTCATCGTAAACAAGCAAAACAGGACTATTCAATGGGTATCGTTCTAATTTGCCTGGTGTCACCCTGATGGCAAAACACGAAGCAATCCGCCCAGAAACCCGGATTTTACGTATTGCTTCGCTGACACTCGCAATGACAGCTCGGTTTCAAGCAGAATAGAACGGAACTGTTCCAGGCCTCGCTTTGACTCTTTTTTTTTCTTGATGTTTAATATTATCGAAACCAAAAGGAGGTAAAAGTCCGTTGCGACTTAACCTGATTTACTACGGCAAGCATGACGTAGCCTGCGACGCCCGCATCTATCGAATTCACCCCGATTATATTATTGGGAATCCCCCTCACGGACTATGGGGGGAGATATCCGGCAATGGTAATCAGGACCTGCTGCAAAATGTTGCCGGCTTTCAGGAGGAAGGGATAAAGGTTATCGGCTATATCACGGCCGGTTATGAAGGGATGCACAGCAGCGGGGCCATCGGCCCCTACTGGTACAGCCTCGGGCTCAACAAGAAACTCATCAGGAGTATGGCACAGATTGATCATGTCGACGGTGTCTTCATCGATGAGTGCAGCGCCTATCCTGATAAACATGCCAAAAGATACCTGAAGGAGCTTACCGATTTCGCCAAGAGCTACGATTTAGTAACCTGGGGCAACGTCGGGAAAAACTGGTTTGCCCCCTGGTTCTTCACCGAGGGAGGTTTTGACCGGATGCAGTCGACGGAAGACTGGCACGGGCAGCCTCTCACCCGTGTGCAGTCGGAGTACAATACCCGCATCAGCGTGACGGGGTTCAAACCATCTTATACCGCACAGGATGCCCTGCGTCTGACAACCAACGCATGGAGGAAAGGGCTCGCCTACTGCTACATTAACAACACCGAATATAACACCATCGCGCTGTGGTTTGAAGAATTCATCAGCCTCATCCGGCACATCGAGCTGGTGTTTTAACCCGTATGCCTCAACAAAACGAATCAATAGACTGAAGGGTATCCGGGCTGACCGGATATTGAGCAACTCTGACCAACAACGCCATCAGCACGAGATGCAATCCTGCTCTTGCCGGCCTTATTTCCCGTAAATTGATGACGGAACCCAGAGAGATTTTTTCGGGGACCTGACTTTTGGTGCGACAACACTGCCTCTTCTCACTGTGCTGTGCCCCGATTGGCGTGCCGGGCGGAATATTCCTTCCGGTTGAGGCGCGGCATAATCAAAATCCGCGAGCATCCGTCTCTCTATTTTGGTATTAAGAATGTGTTCGATGGCACGCACCAACGTCGCGTCTTCGTCCGTCACGAATGTAAACGCCTCGCCGGTCTGATCAACCCGTCCTGTCCGACCGATGCGGTGCGTATAGGCATCCGTGCTGTCCGGCATATCGTAGTTAATCACGTGGGAGATACGCAAAACATCGAGGCCCCGCGCGGCAATGTCGGTCGCCACCAGGATTTTATACAATCCGGTACGGAAGCCATCAAGCGCCTCCTGACGCCTGTACTGGGACAAATTACCCTGCAGCGAGATTGTTGCTCTGTGGCCTGCCCTCACCAGCTGCTGTGCCACCCGCTCGGCGCGATGCTTTGTACGTGTAAAGACAAGCACCGACTCAGTTTCTGTCTGGCGCAACAGTTCGATCAGCAGCGCCGTTTTAAGATGCTGTTTCACGGGATACAAAGTGTGGGAAACCAGGGTAGCCGGTGCGATGCGGCCTATCTGCACGGTGAGCGGGTTATGCAGGATATCCTTTACCAGCCGCCGGATATCATCCGGCATGGTGGCTGAGAAAATAAGTGTCTGTCGCGGCTTGAGCAGACACTTCAAGATTTGACGAATGTCGGGCAGGAAACCCATATCAAACATCCGGTCCGCTTCATCGATGACCAGAATTTCCACATCTGATAAATCAATGTTCCCCTGCCAGAGATGGTCAAGCAAGCGGCCGGGACATGCGGCAATAATTTCGACCCCGCGGCGCAGCCGCCGGATTTGCTGGTCGGTGCTAACCCCTCCGTAAATGGCAAGACTCCGCAGCCCGGTTTGTTGACCCAATTTACCGATCGTCTCGCATGTTTGCTCGGCAAGTTCACGTGTGGGCGACATGATAAGTGCCCTGACTTTACCGCGCGGGTTTCTCAGGAGACGCTGCAGGATGGGCAGCACGAAAGCGGCTGTTTTACCGGTCCCGGTCTGCGCCAGACCGATAACATCACGTCCCTGCATAATCGGGGAGATCGTTTTTTGCTGGATAGGTGTGGGGTTAACATAACCAAGCGCATGCACACCTGCCATGACACTCGAATGTAAATTAAAGACTTCGAAACTCATTAAACTCCTTAGAAATCATCCGGAAATACCGTATTTTATGAAGACTGATCATGTAACATTCTCAGCTCCAAAAAATCGCTTTCCGGGCAGATTGTCGAAAAAATACCGCCGTTTTTCTGAAAAAACAAAAATACAGACCGGATATGCCCGGTCTGTGCTCTTCCCGAAAAACCAGCTTTATCGGCTTACCCTGACAGCACTGTAGCAATCCCTGCAGTATACCGGCCTGCCTTCATGAGGCTCGAACGGTACCTCGGTGTTTTTACCACACCGAGCGCAGACAGCAGGAAACATCTGGCGCTGCGAACGGTAAGGGACACCATTATTTCTGTGATTATTTCCCTGTTGTTCCTGACGTTCTTTCCTTACCTGGCGGCACGACGGACACCGCTTTGGAGCATTGGCGTAGCCCTTAGCATGGAAAGCCTCCTGCTCCTCAACGCTAAAGATAAAATTAGCCCCGCAATCAAAACACTGGAGGGTTTTGTCCTCAAAAGTCATCTAATGACCTCCTCTATTTGTATTCTTAGTTAGAGTTCCGGTCATCCAATACTTTAATAAATCAGCGGGGATCCCAAGAAGCATGCAATAACCTAAACTGAAACCTGCACTTGTATTATACACCTAAATGACTTCTTATGCAAAAATTGCCAATCATGCCCAGGACAAACGCATTATAATTTTGAATCATAAATTTGAATGGCTTCCAGTCAGATAAGGGAACAAGGAGCCGATTACGTACTTGGGATCAAGGCCAATCAGGGGCTTCTTTATGAGGGAGGACAAGATAGTTTTACTGAAGGTCAAAGGACTGATTTCAAGAACATCGGCCACGATTACTGCCAAACCATTGATTCTGAAAGCTGCCTGGGAGGAAGAGCACCTGCTCAGAGTGTTGACTTCGATGGCTTCACCAATTTGATATGCGTTTGCCATGGGTTGCCAACGGCTTGTAAGCACCTGAGGGATAGGATAGAATATGTCGGAAAAGCAGGCTGCCTCCGGTATCATAGAGCGCAGGACTTACCTCTCAAAAAGAGGCTGAAGTTGCACCACCTGAGAAATAGGGCAAAAGGAGATTTACATGGCTGATAAAGACAGACCCTTAATCGCGATTACCATGGGAGACCCCGCCGGCATCGGGCCTGAAGTTGTCATCAAAGCCTTGAGTCTGAAGGAAATCTATGACATCTGCCGCCCCCTGCTGATCGGTGAAAGCAATGTCACCCAGAAAGCGATCGACCTGATCCAAAAACCGCTGAAGCTGCACGCAATAACAGAAATTGCGGAGACGCTAGGGCAGTTCGGTACGATTGATATCCTGGATTTGCACAAGCCAGACCCCAAGGACTTCAAGATTGGACAAATCAGTGCCGCCTGCGGCGGTGCCTCGATGGAATACATTGAAAAGGCGATGCAGATGGCACTCTCCGGTGAGGTACGGGCAATGGTAACAGCACCGATTAACAAAGAAGCAACCATGCTTGCCGGCTACGAAGGGCTGGGGCACCTGGAGTATATCTCGAAACTAACCGGCACGAAAGAGTCTGCCACCATGCTGGCGACCGGGAACCTGAGGTGTGTTCACCTGACCACCCACCACTCGCTAAGGGAAGCCTGCACACTGGTAACGAAGGAGCGTGTCCTGGCACGGCTCAAGCTGACCGATGAATCTTTTGTGAAGTGGGGCTTCGGCAAACCCCGCATTGCCGCCGCCGGCATCAACCCCCACGCCGGGGAAAACGGGATGTTCGGGATGGAAGAAATCGAGGAAATTGCCCCGGCCGTTGCGGAAGCGCAGAAACTGGGGATCAATGTCAAGGGGCCCATACCTGCCGACTCGGTTTTTAACCGTGCGATTAACGGGGAGTTTGACGTTGTGCTTGCCATGTACCATGACCAGGGGCATATCCCGATCAAGGTTCACGGCTTTGAGAGCAGTGTCAGTGTTGCCCTCGGCTTACCGCTGCTCCGCACATCCGTTGACCATGGTACCGCCTATGACATTGCCGGTAAGGGTATCGCCGATGCCCAGAGCATGGCGGAAGCCATCAAAGTGGCGGTCTCACTCTGCCAGGGTAAGGGAATCCAGGGCTAACCTCCCATATTATAGCTAAACTGAAGGCAAAGACAGGCATCGCTGAAGAGGCGGTGCCTGTTTCTCTGAACCACATTCCTATTGCACAGTGTCGGTTTGCACCCTTAACCCGCTGCGTCTTGTTTCTTCACACGGACTTGCCATTGCCGCGTCTGCCAGTCCAGTCTATAGCTTTGCCAATCTCCTGCCCAGCTCATGGCATTGCTGCAGGATTTCGGGGGCAGGCTTGCCTCTGGCAAGGACAAAGTCGCCGGCTTTCTTCAGCTTGAAGCTGCCGCAAACCTTATCAATTCCATCCAGAGCCGCAGGGCTATCACCGCCGGCGCTGCCAAACGCAGCGTAGGGTTTATTGTCCATCTTGCCCCGGATTGCCGGCCATGCCTGGTCAAACATGCTCTTCATGGTTCCTGCCATAGCGCTGAAGTAGTTGGGCGTGCCAAAAGCAACCGCATCACATCCGACCAGGTCTTCTCCCGTCGTCACGTCTGCCCGCTTCATGGTCACATTAGCCCCGGCGGAGACAGCCCCTTCGGAGATAGCCTTCGCCATGGCTTCCGTATTCCCGCTCTGGGAATGATAGACGATTAACAATTTTGTCATTTTTAATCTGCCCCCTTATTCTTATATGTTTACCGCATAGCCCTGAAAGCAAGAAATGCCCTCTCTTTGCCGCCATGAAGCCTTATCTGATATTCCACCGCAAGCGGTGTCCCGATGCTAATTGTCTCCGGATGGGCAACATCCACCCCCAGAATCCGCGCGGTCACCCTGACGCCTTCCTCAAGCTCGACAACCCCGCAACAGTAACGATTCTCCTGGTCAAACCCTTCTTCGATCATCAGCGGCGGGGGCACCGCAATCACGGTATAAGCAACCAGCTTCCCCGTGCCTTTCATGGCAAGTAGCTCCATTTCACCGGCGTGACATTCCGGGCAGATGGGACGGGGGGGAAGATAGAGGGCGCCACACCCCCGGCATCTTGACCCTATCAGCTTCTTCCGGACAAGAAACTGCCGGTAAGCAGCACGATAAAAATCGTTCTTTGCAACCCTGCTGAATTCATCTCCTGAAGCCATCAAGCTATCTCCGTTTTTCAGACTACTTAATCATGGTTGCTTTTACATGAGCTTGAGATGAAGAAAATCGATTTAGTAACCAGGAAGAAGCAGAACGCCGCTTTTGGTTAATACACGTTCGGTAAATATTGTTCACCATCACAGGTTCAGCGGGATGTTTGCCCTTTCATGAGTATGTTTATGCTATCGAGGGATTAGAGATGTCTAAAAATGTCACTGAATAGGAATGAGCTTCCATGCCATTCAGCACTACCGCTTGAATAAGGTAATATTGGATGTAGCTATTAAGCCAATTCCGACAATACCAATAACCGTGGCAATGCCTGAAGTATTTTCTCCCAGAATATCACCATCAAACATAAAGAAAGCAGCTGTCAACGCTAGAACAAGCCCTGTTATAAATAGTGGAAAGAATGACTTTTTATTCCTGACGATAGGCTGCCTTAATTTCCCCCGATTATGTAATGCAATCAAAGCTACCGCCATTATAATAAGAGATATCCCTATGATTATAATTGGTAGACCTTCGAACATTTCTAATCTCCACTGATGATAGTATCTAATAGTGTACCATAAGAATCAAAAATATGATTTAAAGGCGGAACATCGGGAAGTCAACCTGGATGGAACAGAACCTATCTCCGCTGGAAAATATTAACCACGGCGGTGGTACCGTTTGCCCCGATGTTCTGCATCAGTCCCAGCTCCAGGTCATGACTTTTAGCCTGCCTCATGCCAGCTGTCCCTCTCATCTGTTTGAAAAGCTCCACCACCATACCGGTGCCGCTGGCACCAACCGGGTGTCCCTTGGCTTTCAGACCGCCGTCGGTATTGACGGGCAGCCTGCCGTCCCGTCCGGTTTCCCCTGCGCGCAACGCCCTGACGGCACCGCCTGCGGGATAAAACCCCAGGTCTTCCATCGCCATGATTTCGGCAATGGTAAAGCAGTCATGAAGCTCCGCGATGTCAATGTCGTTCGGGCTGATACCCGCCATCTCGTACGCCTGCTTTGACGCCTCTTTTGTTGCCCCCATTGAGGTCATATCCGCCCGCTCGTGCAACGGGTGGTCACTTGCCTGACCGGTGCCGATAACATAAACAGGCTTATCCGTAAACTCACGGGCGAGGTCTTCCGCGACCAGCAGGACACAGCTTGCCCCGTCACAGACAGTGGAGCAGTCAAACAGCCTCAGGGGCCAGGCGATAACCGGATTCTGCACCGGGTCACTTAAGAAAGCAATCTCATCCGCCCAATCCGGTGCGGGCAGGCCTTTCCTTGCGAGTGATGCCGTCCGTTTTTTCATCATCTCCCCGACCGACAGGTCAAGGTGCGCCTTCGGATTGAGGGCGGCATGATGATGGTTCTTGATGGTAACCCGCATCAAATCCTGAGATGTGGTGCCGTATTTTGCCATGTGGGCAACCGCCATCGCGGCAAAGATACCGGGAAAGGTTAGCCCTGCAGGCGCCTCGATTACCGGATCAAGGGCAAGACCGAGGGTACCGGTTACCTCAGACGTCGTGAGACCCGTCATCTTCTCCATCCCGCCCACCAGAACCATGTCATAGATGCCGGAGGCAATCGCAATCACACCCTCGCGGAAAGCCACCCCGCTGCTGGCGCAGGCATCCTCCACCCTGGTAGCAGGCCTTGGCGCAAGACCAAGACGGGAGATAACCGACGCTGCCGTATGCACCTGGTTCTCAAAAATGTCACTGCTGAAATTGCCCAGATACAGAGCCTTGATGTCTCCGTGGTTGAAACCCTTATCCACCGAGCCTCTCATATCGGCAAAGGCTTCAAGGAAAAGGTCGGTGGCGCTCACACCCTCCGGATAGATACCGAACTTCGTGACCCCCGCACCGATAACCGCCGCACCGCGACCCAGCCTGTGCTTCCGTAACAACATGACCTCACCTCCCCGCTATGACTCAAGCTCCGGGATATCCCGGTAAAACGCCAGCGCCTCCGGATTCGCCAGGGCGCCGGCGTTAAGCACCGGCTCATGATGAATGACTTTTCGCACCGCCAGCTCCACCTTCTTCCCGCTTACCGTATAGGGAATATCCGGGACAGCCAGCACCTTTGCCGGGACATGACGCGGGGAAAGTTCGTAACGGATGGTTTCTTTCATCTTTTTTACCAGACCATCAGTCAGTGCCACCCCATCTGCCAGCCGGACAAACAGGACAATGCGCACATCACCCTCCCAGTTCTGCCCGACAACAATGCTGTCTTTCACCTCGCTGATGCCCTCCACGATGCGGTAAATCTCCGCTGTGCCGATTCTCACCCCCTGTGGCTTGAGGGTGGCATCAGAGCGCCCGTAGATAACGGCCCCCCCGTTTTCCGTGATGGCAAGATAGTCCCCGTGCCGCCAGATACCGGGGTAATAGCTGAAGTAGGCATCGTGATATTTCTGCCCGTCCTTATCATTCCAGAAATAGAGAGGCATCGAAGGATAAGGCGTCAGGCAAACAAGCTCCCCCTGCGCACCAACAACAGACCTCCCTGCGTCATCAAAGACGCGCACGTCCATGCCCAGCCCCTTGCATTGAAGCTCCCCGCGGTAAACAGGCAGGGTGGGATTACCCAGAAAAAAGCAGCCGTTGATATCCGTGCCCCCGGAAATAGAGGAAAGGCACAGGTCTTTTTTGATATTGCGGTAGACAAACTCAAAACTCGCTGCCGAAAGGGGCGAGCCGGTGGAAAGGATTGTCTTGAGACGGCTCAAATCATATTCTTCAGATGGTTTCACACCGGATTTTTCCAGCTCCGTCAGGTATTTGGCGCTCGTGCCGAAAATGGTAACCCCCTCATCCTGAGCCATTTTAAAGAGGGCGCCGGGGCCGGGATAAAAGGGGGAGCCGTCATAGAGAAGCACCGTCGCCCCCAGGGCAAGGGCGCTCACGAGCCAGTTCCACATCATCCAGCCGCAGCTGGTATAGTAGAAAATGGTATCCGCCCGCCCGACATCAGTATGGAGCTTCAGGTCGCGCAGATGACCAAGCAGAATCCCGGCTGCCCCCTGCACAATGCACTTGGGGAGGCCGGTCGTGCCCGATGAATACATGATATACAGGGGATGGTCAGCCGGAACTTGCGTAAATTGGTTTGTCAACCCGCGCTCACGGGTAATGAAATCCCCGTAGCTAATCGAACCGGGGATAAGGCTCATGTCTTTTGTTGCCCCGGTATACGGGACAATAACCACTTTTGCCACCGACGGGAGTTCTTTCCACAGGGCTGCCGTTTTCTCCAGGGAGTCAAAGACTTTACCATTATAATAATAGCCGTCGGCGGTAAAAAGGACCTTCGGTTGTATCTGCACGAAGCGATCAAGTGCCCCTCTGATGCCAAAATCGGGGGAGCAGGAAGACCAGGTCGCCCCGATACTGGCGCTCGCCAGCATGGCGACAACCGTCTCGATCATGTTGGGCATAAACCCGGCGACACGGTCGCCCGCCTTCACACCAAGCCCCCGGAGGGACACGGCAAGTCCTGCCACCTCATCATAAAGCTCAGCGAAGGTCATGGTCACACGCTTCCCACTTTCACTAACAAAGACAAGAGCCTTCCGGTTATCACGAAAGCGGAGCAAATTTTCGGCAAAGTTCAGGCGGGCACCGGGGAACCAGGCGGCCTCCATCATGCTGCCGCCGGTACGCAGCACGGCATCGTATGGTTTTGAAGCCTTGACCTCACAAAAATCCCACATTGCCGCCCAGAAATCCGGTAGATTTTCAACCGACCACCGGTGCAGCTCATCGTAAGAACCAATCTTCTGTGCGTATCTCCGGTTCACATAGTCCATGAACCAGATCATACCGGCGCTGTCTTTGCGTTCCTGTGAGGGTTCCCAGAGTGGTGTCTTCAATGCCGTCACTCTCCAATCTTAGAAATCATCCAAAAACTCAGTATCCTGAGACAAGACACATTACCTGCTAATATTCCGAAAAATAGTTTCTGGATAGCCTGCACTTTTTTTGCGTTATCCTCAGTCCTGATTGTCACATAATTTTCAGATGGCAGGAATCAGCCGGCCAGCCGGGATTATTAAGTCGAACCACGTTTTGGATTCTCTGCGATTATCCCGGGGCGACGCAGGGCGAGTGTCGCCACCATCGCCAGCGCATAGAGCACCATAAAGATAATAAAGGCAAGATGGTAGCTCTGCTGCATGTCAAAAATATACCCGGCGATAAGACCTCCCGCCGAGCCACCAATTGTATTCAATAAGCCCGCCGCGGCTGAGATCGTGGCGTAGGCAACCATGCCGAAGTTAGTGCTTGTCAGCAGCGACATCGCCGGCAGCCAGCTCCCCAGACCAAGCCCGAAGAGGATCGCATACATCCAGATCGAGACTACCGAGGATGAAGAGTTGACATTCATCAGCATCACAAGGGCAACCATCTGGCAACAGATACCGATAACCCAGACATATTTCGGCCTGATCCAGTCGCAAATAACGCCAAAGACCAGTTTCCCGACACCACTGCCGATGCCCACCGCCCCCAGCGCACCGGCAGCTACCGCAATCGGAAACCCGATATCCTCCAGATGCGGCACCTGATTCTGAATAATCCCCGAACAGGAGAAGCCAAATGCGGCGCTCGAAAGGGAAAGAAGCCAGAATGCCCGCGTCCTGAACGCCATCCGCATCGTCAGCCCGTCAGCATCCGTCTGCTGATGGGGAGACGAGTGGGTGAGACTCTCCACCGTCACACCTTCATCACCATCAGCCAGAAGACCGATATCCTCCGGTTTTGTCCGGATCACAAGCAGGTCAAGAGGGATAATAAACAGCGCTGCAAACAGACCGATCGCAAGATAGGCATTCCGCCAGCCAAAATTGGGGATAAGTAATCCTCCGATAATCAGAGGCATCGCAAAACCGCCTGCCCCGATGCCGATACCGCTGATACCTATCGCCAGACCGCGCCGTTTCCGGAACCATTTGAAGACAAGGTATGATACGGGAATAAAGCCCACTGCGGCAAAGCCGATACCGGCAAGCCCGTAGAGAAAATAGAATTGACCAAGCTGTTGCATTCTGCTCATCAGGATAAAGCAGGGACAGATGATCATGGCGCCGATGATGATGATCAGCCTTGGCCCGTAGCGGTCAACAATCCTGCCGATCAGGATTCCTGAAGCACCCATAATGAGCGTATGGATGGTCGCCGCCGTCATAATCCCTGCCCGGCTCCAGCCGAACTCCCTCTGTAACGACGCCACAAAGAGCCCGAAGGCATAAAAGCTGCAGCCCCCGTGAATAAAAAGAATGATAAATGCCGCTGCCAGTATCCAGTAGCCATAGAAAAACGAGGCTTTTCTTTTCGTGAGATAGCTTACTCCCTTCAACCTTCCTCCTTATCAGATGTTAACACCAGAGTCATCTTGCACATCTTCCGGACGCTACGGACTTGTTTTCGGATGCCGCAGGGCAAGTGTTGCCACCAGCGCCAGCGCGTAGAGAACAAGAAAGATGATAAAAGCAAGATGATAGCTCTGCTGTGTGTCAAAAATATACCCGGCGATCAGGGGGCCTGTTGAACCACCAATCGTATGGAATAAACCTGAGGTAGCTGAGATTGTGGCGTAAGCAACCATGCCGAAGTGGGTGCTGGTCAGGAGCGACATGGTGGGCAGCCAGCTCCCCAGACCAAGCCCGATCAGGATTGAGTAAAGCCAGATAACCGCTACCGAGGATGAAGACGTCAGATTCATCAAAATCACAATACCGATTATCTGACAAACAATACCGATCGCCCGGACATACCGGGGTTTCATCCAGTCACAAATAATACCAAAACCAAGCTTTCCGACACCACTGCCGATGCCCACCGCCCCCAGTGCCCCTGCCGCCGCAGCCACCGGAAAACCGATGTCCTGCAGATGCGCCGCCTGGTTCTGGATCGCCCCCATACTGGAGAAGCCAAATGCGGCACCGGAAAAAGCCATAAGCCAGAATGTCCGGGTTTTCATTGCCATTTTGAGACTCAACCCCTCATTATCGGCAGAGTTGCGACGGACAGTTCCTGTCTCCGATACAGGAAACGTATCACCATCAGGCTGAAGTCCCATGTCCTCCGGCTTTGCCCTGATTACCATCAGAGAAAGGGGAATGATGACAGCAGCCACGAGCAGGCCCAGAACAAGAAAGGCATTTCGCCACCCCAGACTGGGGATAAGGTAGCTACCCGTTATGATGGGCATGATAAAACCACCCGCCCCGATGCCCGCCCCGCTGATACCTATCGCCAGACCGCGCCGTTTCCGGAACCATTTGAAGACAAGGAATGATACGGGAAGGAAACCCATCGCGCAAAAGCCGAAACCTGCCAGCCCGTATAAGAAGTAAAACTGGCTGAGATTATTCATTCTGCCGAGCAGGACAAGGCAGAGACAGGTTACCACCGCACCGACCATAATAATTCGCTTTGAGCCATAGCGGTCGATGACCCGCCCGATCAGGATCCCGGAAGCACCCTGCATCACCGTCATGATCGTATTCGCCATCATGATCCCGGCCCGGCTCCAGCCAAACTCCGCCTGCAGCGGTTTCACGAAAAGCCCGAATGAATAGAAGCTGCAACCACTATGGATGCAAAGGAGGATAAAGGTTGCCGCCAGTATCCAGTAACCATAGAATAACCCGGCTTTTTTCTTTTCGATGTACTCTGCTGCCTTCAACTTTCCTCCTTGGCGCTTAACGGCGTTAGAACAATAAGATACACATCAGGGGAACTTTGGACGTCTCAACCAGTTTTGTCAGGATGCCCGTTCCAAGCAGTATGGTTATTGTGCTGATTATACTCCTTTTTTGCGGTCATTTTCTTTCATTTTTTAAAATTACTTAACTCATGTTAAGCAAAAAAAGTGTTTTGTTAAGATATGGACAGATAATTATTGGATATTTATTCGGATTATCTTATTTCATCATTTTCATATACAACCGCCACCGGCTTATCCAAAGCGCTTGATGGGAGCATAAGCCACGACAAGATTACTCGTTTTCTAGCATCGATGCGATTTCTTTTGAGACCTCACTAGCAATTGGGAATACTACGATAGGCTTTTACATATGATACCGATGGGCTATACTTACTTCATGTTTGAGGAACTTCAGAAGTACAACATTGGTATAGTTGAGCATGGTAAACCCCTCACGTTTCCAAGAGGATTTGGGGCAATTCAAAGAGGCGCTCAAATGCTTGATTATATCTATTCTGATGAGGAAGCTGATTATAGGAAGTCCAAATTTACCAGAGAGAGATTCCATGCAGGTAAGGTCAGTTTGAGGGAATTTGATGAGCTAAAAATCCGTTTTTTAACAAGAATGACCTCCTACATAATCATAGTCTGTACTCTTGACGGCATATTAAAAAAGAGTTACTTGCATTTCGCATGTATTCTCAAGCATTTGGAATGTCATATGAACCAGACCCCCACCGATAACGAGAAGACCCTGCTTAATCAGCGAAAAACAGAAATAGAGAACTATCTATTCTATCGGCATAAGGTATTTGCGCATACAACTTTTGATTCTCCCAGAAAGAATGATTCGCTTTCTTTACAACTTTCTTCGCTAGAATACTTTTCAGGTACTCTTTTTTACATGAAAAAGGATTATCTAGCGTTAGGTGGAGGTTCCATCATAGTTGACAAAGAAATTAACCCTCCTGAGCTAAGCATTGTAAAAGGACATGAACACCTTAGGGTGCACTATTCACTGTGGGAGCATATGTTTACTGATGTATTAATGAATATTCCCAGGGAAGAGCTTATCAGTAAGATTGGCTATCATCAGTAACAGATAATAGGCTAAGCTTGATTACAGGTAGCGTTTATGACCGGTTTTCCCCCAAGATAGGTTATTTTACCCGGGCGCAGTCCATCACGGAACTCGACACCGATATACCCCTCCTTCCATGTTGTTTTCATATCCGGTAAAAACAGCTAAATCACCGCCATGCGTTTTCCACGCTACCCCTGGAATTCCTCTTCCCGGAGAAGACCGTTCACATATTCCAGATACTGTTCCCTGGTCATCGGCGGCTTGCTCTTCGCCAGAACCTCTTTGCCTTTTGCCGCACCGTCAGCAAGAAGGTCAATGACGGTCATCGCGATTATCTTGGTCGGGTTGATGACCGCAAGGTCATAGTCCTCAATGAGGTAGTTGCTGCCGTGCCCGATGCCGGTCGCCCCGGCCGAGTAAGGTTGCATGATCGGCATAATCTGGCTGATATCGCCAACATCAGATGAGCCGGTACGGTGTCCCAGGTAACCGATTGCCTCCGCATCGACAATTGAAGCAGCATTTGATTCATAAACGCCTCTAAGCTCCGGGTAGGTCACAATGGGCAGATAGCCGGGGATGGTTGTTATCTTTACCTTCGCACCAACCGCCATCGCCCCCGCCCGCAGTGAGCGGTCAACCTTCTCGCTGGCATCCAGGATCGCCGCCGCATTCTTCGCCCGGGCACGCCCCTCGATGCGGACATCAGCAGGGACGGCATTGACCGAAGCACCACCTTTCGTCATAATGAAGTGAAGTCTGACGGTATCATCATCCTTGAGCGTCTCCCGCTGGGCATTGATCGCGTTCAGGGCAATCATGGCGGCATTAAGAGCATTTATCCCCTTGTGAGGGGCAGCACCGGCATGGGCGCTTCTGCCGATAAACTGGACCCTCTTGGCAACAAACCCGTTGTTAGAACTGCCCAGTGCCACCTTTTTCTCCCCCAGCTCGGAAGACGTATGATTCATCAGCACCATATCTACATCATCCATCGCCCCCAGCTTGATGAACTCCGGTTTGCCGCCGAGGGAATGAAGTTTCCCCTGCCTTCTCAAATCATCCCGCCACTCAATCTCAATCCCCTCTTCGGCAGGCACCGCAATGAAGACGACCTTCCCGGCAAGAGACGGCAGCACACCGGTTCTGGTAATTGCCGCCGCAACACCCAGCATCATCGCAATCTGGCAGTTATGCCCGCAAACATGGGCTGCCCCCGTTGCTTTATCGGCATAAGGATGGTCGGGGACAATAAGTGAGTCAAGCTCCCCCATGACGCAGACAGAAGGACCGGAACTTGCGCCCGGCACAGCACCTTTTACCCCCGTGATTGCGATACCTGTCTCGTGAGGGATGCCAAGCTCGGTCATTTTTTCGGAGACCAGCTTCGCCGTCCGGTACTCGCGGAAACCAGGCTCAGGCATTCTCAGGATACTCTCCGCGATACCGATAATCTCATCCCTGCGGCGATCTATTTCCTGGCAGACCATAACTTTCAGTGCCTCTTTTGATGACATAATCTTCCTCCTTTTTTTAAGTAAGGCAGTTTGAACACCCTTATCGAATTCTTACCACATCGCCCGGTTACGTGAGGCAACACCACCAGCATAGTATAAACCTTTTTCCGGTAAGCGTTAATATCTGGAGTTTACCAGTTACTGCCTGTAAAAACGTTACCTCACCTGTTGACTGGCGACTCTGTTTAAATTATTCTGTGAGCAACATGTGCTATAGCCATAAAAGCGTGTGATTGAGAAAGGAGAAATTCGATGGAAAACAAGTTCGTCCTGCCAGAAGTGGAGCAGGTCGCCCTGATTGTCAAAGACCTGGAACAAACAGCGGCATATCTTTCTGCCAGCCTGGGGATAGGGCCTTTTCGTATCTCCGAGCGGTCCGGCCCGACAGAAGTCAACGGCAATCCAACCGTGGCAAAAAGAAGGCTGGGGATTGCCAAAATGGGCGGTATCGACCTTGAGCTGATCCAGGGTTTGGAGCCAGACACCCCCTATTTTGACTTCATCAACAGCAAGGGCGAAGCGCTGCAGCATATCCGCTTTGCCGCGGTCGAAGACCTGGACCTATGGGTTGCCCACCTTGCGGAGAAAGGCTTCAAACTGGTTTACGGGGGCGAGCATTCCGGCAGCCGCTTTGCCTACCTGGAGAGCGAGCGGGCAAAAGGGCTTATCCTCGAGTTCTTGCAACGGGCTAAATCATAAGCGACCTCGCGCAATCATCAAACTGCTTGTGACGCTCATCCGGCATAACGCGGACATCAACCATAAGAGAACGATACACCTTCTCCAGCGATACCTTAAATTTTCTTCCGCCACTATGGTATGATAGGCTAGTTATCATACCAAGGAGGGAAAAGTGAAGATAACCAACATCAGGCTGAGGCGGGTGGAGGGTGCCATGCAGTATGCCGGAACCTTCTTTGAGGAGCGGCGCGGCGAGCCTCTGGACATCTACCCCCGATTCAAGGCACGTGGCGCCGACGTGGTGAGCGGTGTTTCCGGGAAAACGGCAGACGGTCGTTATAAGGTGATACGAACCTTCGTGCAGATTGATACTGATGAAGGTATCAGCGGCCTCGGCGGCCCAATCGGCGGCAATGCCCCGTGTTTGTATATTGAGAGCCAGATTAAACCACTCATCATGGGACAGGACCCGATGGCGATTGAGCTTCTCTGGGACCAGATGTACCGTAACGCCGTCGGGGGACGTAAGGGCGACAACATGACTGCCATCAGCTACATTGACATCGCCCTCTGGGATATCAAAGGCAAGTACCTGGGACAACCGGTCTGCAAGATCCTGGGTGGGCCGATGCAGAGGAAAATACCCGCTTATGTCAGTGCTTCCGGCTACTCCCTTGAGCCGGAAAAAGTAAAGGAGCGGGTTAAGGAGCTAAAACGACAGGGATACATTGCCACCAAGTGGTTTTGCCGCATGGGGCCTGACGATGGGCAAGAGGGCATCCGCAAGAATATTGCCCTGATGCAGGCCGCCCGCGAAGCCGGAGGCGAGAACATGGAGATCATGCTGGATGCCTGGAATAGTTGGACTGTCCCCTATACTCTCAAGATGGCAGAGCTACTGAAAGAGTATCGCCCTGCCTGGTTTGAAGAGCCGGTTTTACCCGACCTTCCCCAGAGCTACGCGAAGCTGCGTGCTGCCTGTCCTGTACCCATTGCCGGCGGCGAGCATGAATACACGCGTTGGGGTTTCAAGATGCTCATGGACATGGAGGCAGCCGATGTCTACCAGCCCGACCCCACCTGGGCCGGTGGTCTCAGCGAGGTAATGAAGATTTGCACCCTTGCTTCTGCCTATGATGTGAAGATTATCCCCCACGGCAGCTCCGTCCAGGTAAATGCCCAGATATCATTCGCCCAGAACTCTGTGGCGACCCCGATGATGGAGTACCTCATTGTCAGGAATGAGGCAACCCAGTTCTTCTTCAAGAACCCGATGAAACCGGTAAACGGCTATTTCACACCGCCGACAGCACCGGGTATCGGCATTGAGCTGGATGAGAGCAAGATAGAGTCAGAGCGTGATATCAGCTTCAGGTAAATGACAGCACGCCGGTAAAGCGGAAAAACCAGTCCGGATAGTTTCTAAATCAGCAAGCCGCTGCCGGTGGCTTTCGCCGCTGCCTGTGCCCGGTTCCTGACATGGAGTTTCTCCAGAATGGCACGCAGGTGAACCTTTACCGTATTCTCACTGACAGATAGCTCAGCGGCTATTTCCTTATTGCTGGCACCCTGCGCGACAAGATGCATCACCTGTCTTTCCCTGTTGCTGAGATCACCCAGCCCTTTTTCAGCCCGGTACCTGATTCCCTGCCTCAGATCACTCATGAGCCTTGCCGCCATCACCGGGGTAATAATGATATCCCCGGCCGCAACAACCCTGATGGCAGATACCAGCCCGTCAAGTTCGACGCTCTTCAGAATATACCCTCTGGCGCCTTCCTTCATCGCGGCAACAAGATCGCTATCCTCATCAGAAACAGTAAGGATTAAGATCTTCACCCCGGTCGATACCTCCTGGATGGCGGCGATTGCTTCCACCCCACTGCCATCAGTCATCCTGATATCCATGATAACCATCGCAGGTTGAAGCTCTTCAGCCATGGTTATTGCCTCGGTGATATGAGATGCCTGCCCGACAATATCAAAATCAGGCCAGCCCTCAAGCACAGAAATAAGACCACGCCGGAATACCGGATGATCATCAACCACCAGAATCCTGGTTTTTGTTCCCGCCACTGCTCTAACCCCGCTCCATTAATGCAAAACAAGATAAGTGCGGTTAAGCATTAAGTCGATTCCAGCTAATACTACAAGCTATCCGGAAAACTGTTTTTCAGAATCTGAGAAGGTAATGTACCTTATCTCAAGATACCGAGTTTCTGGATGAATTCTAAAAGCTATTGTTTGATTTTCAAATCGGTAGTCTCACGTAATTGTAAGCAAAAATTACACGTATTTTTGGAAAAAGACAGGGTTTACTCCTCCCGGTAAATAATCAGGGGGCAAACCACCGGCGTCCGGTTCCGGAAAACAGGTTTTATTGTTATGATTTCCTGAGGGGAAATATCATCTTTATGTTAACTCACCGCTTTCTGCCACATCCTGAACTCTACCGGACAACCTGTGCTCATCCGTCGGCACGGTGGTTTTCATTCCTCAGGAGAGGCAACTCGGCGGTCATCGTCGTCCCCGCGCCGGGAGCTGAATCGATATTAAGACTGCCACCAAGCATCAGGGCACGCTCCCTCATCCCGTTCAGACCGCTGGAGTCGCCCATATCAACTCGCACCGGATCAAAACCAAGCCCCTTATCCTCCACCCGCAGGAAAAGCCTGTCCTTATCCACCCAGACGCGTACCGCCACTTCCTTCACATGGGCATGTCTGGCGACATTGGTCAGCGCCTCCTGCACAATCCGGTAGGCTGCCGTGCTTACCTCAGAAGCAAAGTGTATTCCCAGCCCGGCATGCCTGAACCTTACCTTCACCTGTGTCCGTGCTGTGTAGCGTTCAAAATGCCAGAGCATTGCTGCCAGAAGCCCCAGGTCATCAAGCATGGGCGGCCTGAGATTCAGCGACAGCTCTCTGACCTGGGCAAGTAACTCATTCGCCACGTTAATCGCCTCGCCGATGCTGGCTGCAACCTTCGGTGGAGCCTGCCTCTCCGCCTTGCCAAGCAAGAGTTTGAGCGCTGTCAGGTACTGACCCGTCTGGTCATGTAGCTCGCGACTGATAGCGCGCCGCTCGTTCTCCTGCGCTTCAACCAGACGGCGGGGGAGACTCCTTAGCTCCTCTTCAGCCTTCTTGCGCTCGCTAATATCGCAGGCAACAGTAAGGATATACCTCTTCCCACCCAGCCTGATGACATTTGAATGTCTTTCCACCGGTATTGTCCCGCCGTCTTTACAGTGGTGAACTGATTCATAAATAGTCTCACGAGATTCTTCTAATTGCTTCCGTCGGGCGGCTGCCAGATCAGAGCTGTCATGGGACAAATCCCTCATGCCCATTTTCATGAACTCTTCTTTCGTATAGCCATGGGATTTGCACGCTGTTTCGTTAACATAGATAAACTTTGACCCCGGCCCGGCATCAAAATCCCTCAGAAAAATGAAGTCTATTGCGACATCCAGAAGCTGTGCCTTCAGTTGCTGATCCTCTTCGGCCTTCTTGCGCTCGGTAATATCGCGGACAACACTGAGAATATACCTTCTGCCCTCCACATTGATGACATTCGAATGTCTTTCCACCGGTATTGTCCCGCCATCTTTACAGTGGTGAACCGCTTCAAAAGTAACCTCGCCGGTTTCTTCTATTTGCTTTCGCCTGGCGGCCGCTACCTCCGGGCTACTATGAGCTAAATCTCTCATCCTCATCCGCAGAAACTCTTCTCTTGTATAGCCAAAAGACCGGCACGCTGCCTCATTGACGTAGATAAATTTTGAACCTTGCCCGGCATCAAGATCCCTCAGGAAAACAGAATCGATCACGGCATCCAGCAGCTGTGCCTTCAGCTGCAGCTCTTCTTCAGCCCTCTTGCGCTCGCTAATATCGCGGACAACACTGAGAATATATCTTCTGCCATCCATGTTGATAATACTTGAATGCCTTTCCACCGGTACCGTCCTGCCATCTTTACAGTGGTGAACCGTTTCAAAGGTAATCTCACCGGTTTCCTCTATTTGCTTTCGTATGGCGGCTGCTACCTCCGGGGTACTACGGGATAAATCTCTCAGGGTCATCTGCAGAAACTCATCTTTCGTATAGCCGTGAGACCGGCACGCTGCCCCATTGACATAGATAAATTTTGACCCTGGCTCAACATCCCTCAGGAAAATGGAATCGATCGCAGCATCCAGAAGCTGTGCTTTCAGCTGCAGCTCTTCTTCAGCCCTCTTGCGCTCGCTAATATCGCGGACAACACTGAGAATATACCTTCTGCCCTCCATGTTGATAATAGTTGAATGTCTTTCTACCGGTATCGTCCTGCCGTCTTTACAGTAGTAAGCTGACTCAATAGTAAGCTCACCGATTTCCTCTATTTGCTTTCGTGCGGCTGCTGTTACCTCCGGGCTTCTACGGGATAAATCTTTCCCGCTCATCTGCATAAACTCATCCCTGATGTAGCCAAAAGACCGGCACGCTGCCTCATTCACATAAAGAAATTTAGCATGCGGCCCGGCATCAAAATCCCTCAGGAAAACAGAATCGATCACAGCATCCAGAAGCTGCGCCTTCAGCTGTAGCTCTTCTTCAGCATGTTTTTTCTCCGTAATATCCTGCGTCACCGTAATGTACTGCCGCTCTCCCGATTCAGTCATGTTAGGAATAACCGTAATGGAACCCCAGAGCAGTGATCCGTCTTTACGTTTGAGGCGGATTTCATAGCCCCTGGTCATCCCGTGTTCCTCAATTATCTTCAGCAGGCGTTTTCGATCTTCAATGTCATGGTAGTGTGCCGAGACAGGTACTCTTCTGAACTCCTCTTTCGAGTCGTAGCCATACATCAGATGCACCGCTCTGTTTCGTATCACACTATGCCCGTCACTGGCGGTAATTGAGACACCAACCGGAAGGTTTTCCACAAGATCACGGAGCCTTTTCTCAGACGCTTTGGTCGCTTCTTCGGCATGCTTACGTTCCGTGATGTCCTGGGTGACAATAATACGCTGCTTCACCTTTTCGGTTACGATCGGCATGGAGCTGCGGGAAGCCCAGAATACCGTACCGTCTTTCCGCTTGAGCCGCACTTCAAAGTTCTTCACCGGGCCTTTATCGGCGAGTGCTCTCCAGCGTTCCCTGTCCTGGGGGTCATCATATCTTTCGATCGATAGCTTCCGCCGAAAATCTTCTTTTGAGTCATAGCCGTACATCTCCAGTGTTGCCCTGTTTGGCTCGGTACGTTCGCTGCCGGGAGTAACAACCGACATGCTGACCGGGGCATTTTCCACCAAGTTCCGGAACTTTTCCTCGGAAGCCCGTAAGGCTTCTTCTGCCCGCTTGCGCTCGGTTATATTCCGGGAAACGCCAAGAAAACCAGCCGGCAGACCATTTGCGTCGGGGAGAAGCCCGATTCTCGTCTCCACCCATATTGTCGAACCATCCTTACAGATTATCTTTTCTTCAATCGTACGTGGTTCAAACGGCTCTCGCAAAGCACTTTTTATTTCAATCATTGCTTCTTCGAATCCTCGATTAGCTATCTCAAGAGAATCCGGAGCAAGGATGCCTTCCAGTGTCTGTGCTACTGTTTCCTCACTGGTATAACCCCGCCATTTTGCCACCGAAGGACTGACATACGTTAAGCACCCGTTAATATCCATCGTCCAGAGGATATCATCCATATTCTCGGCAAGCAATCGGTACTGTCGCTCATTTTCCTCTATATTATGTATTGCTCGCTTACGCTCCG
>JBDRFO010000164.1:0-5411 GCA_043818655.1 Chloroflexota bacterium | reverse complement strand
GCACCGAAGCGCTCAGGGGGGTAAAGCATCCCTCCCTGGAACTCATGGAGGGCGGGATTGAGAATGCCGCAAAGGTTAAAGAGGCGGTTTCCGGGGTAGAGGTTATTTACCATCTGGCAGAGACTTTTTCCTCCAATCCCTACGAGGTGCTTGATACGGACATCAGAGGAAATCTCAACCTGCTTGAGGCAGCCAGAGCAAGCGGCATCCGGCACTTCCTGTTCGCCAGCACCCACCGCGTCTACGGCGCCCCCAGGCATCTACCGGTCGACGAGGAGCACCCCCTTCATCCGGAAGAGTCGGGGCGTGCCGTCTATGCCTCAGCAAAACTCTTCAACGAAAAGCTCTGCCTCACGTACTGGCAAGAGCAGAAGCTGCCCATCACCATCTTCCGCTTCTGGTGGGCAATCAGCGATAAGATTGGCGGACGGGTGTTAAGACACCTCATTGACAGCGCCCTCAAGGGGGAGACCATCAGGGTTCCGGAGAAGACAGGTGGAAATTTCCTGCACAATAATGATGCCGCCCTTGCCTTCAGACGGGCAATGCTGAAAAACGAAGCCTTCGGCCAGGTTTTAAATATCAGCAGCGGCACCTACACCACCTGGCGCGAGATTGCCGGGCTTATTCTGGAACTGACCGGCTCAAAATCCCGCCTGGAGTTTGTCACCAGCGGCATGAAGAAAGAGGATACCATCATCGCCGCTGATCCCAGTATTGCGTACGAGTGTAACCTTGACATCAGTAAAGCCGCAAAGCTGACAGGCTTCAATCCGCAATATACGGCGCAGGAGCTTACGGGGCTGTTGCGAGAGGCAATAAAAAACCTCGTTGCCACCAGAATGAAGCGGTAAATATCAGGCGTCTGTTCCACATCAAAATGCCCGGAATTGCAGAATGGCTCACAAAGACAATCCCGGAAAGATCTGCCCGCAGCCAGATGGGAGATTAATGGACCGTCATGCTGATACTGCTCAATTGGGTTGTTCACAAATGAAGATGAGATGGTAAACATCGGACTGCTCGCCTTAATTAAGCAGAATCCTGACACTTTTTTCATTGACTTTAAACCATCATTTTTGGTATCATGCAGGTTTAAAAGGAGGCGTAGCAAATGACCACCCCTCAGTTTAAAGAGTTGAGACGTTCTTATAGTTTTGATGAAGTAGCCATCGTCCCGGGTGATGTCACCATTAACCCCAACCAGACGAATATTGATTTTAAGGTAGGGGATTTCACCTTCCCCATTCCCATTGTCGCCGCCGCAATGGATGCGGTCACCGATGTTAATTTCGCCGGTCTGATGAATCGTGTCGGCGGACTGTCGGTTCTTAACATGGAAGGGGTACAGACAAGATACGATCATCCTGCAGAAGTGCTGGCTGAGATCGCCAGGACACCTCAGGCTGAGATTACCCCGCTCCTCCAGAAGATATACACAGAGCCGATCAAAGATAACCTCATCGGCGAGCGCATACAGGCGATTAAAAAGCAGGGTGCCATCTGCGCCGCATCGGCGGCACCAGCCAATGCCAAACATTTTGCCACGCTGGCAGTTGAAGCAGGTGCGGATATCTTTGTCGTCCAGTCCACGGTCACAACTGCCCGCCACATCTCCCAGAGCACACGCGGGCTTGTTTTTGAGGAGCTTTGCAAAGCCATTTCCATGCCGGTAATGGTGGGTAACTGCGTCAGTTACAGCGCCTGCCTGGACCTGATGAGGACCGGCGTGGCTGCTGTCTTTGTTGGTGTTGGACCCGGTGCCGCCTGCACAACCAGAGAGGTTCTGGGAGTCGGCGTCCCCCAGATAACCGCAACAATAGACTGCGCTGCCGCCAGGGATACCTACCTTGCCGAATCCGGCAGGTACGTTCCCATAATTACCGATGGCGGTATCCGGAAAGGTGGAGATTTATGTAAAGCTATCGTTGCCGGTGCCGATGCCGTCATGCTCGGTTCTGTTTTAGCCCGGACGAAAGAGGCACCGGGACAGGGGTATGAATGGGGTATGGCTAACCCGCACCCGGCACTACCCCGCGGTACACGCATCAAAGTGGGCACCAGCGGGACACTGGAGCAGGTTCTCTTCGGGCCAAGCTCGGTGACTGACGGCAGCCAGAACCTGGTGGGCGCATTACGCACCGCAATGGGCGTTTGCGGAGCACCTACGATCGCCATGATGCACAAGGTTGAGATGGTAATTGCACCATCGATTACAACCGAAGGCAAGGCATGGCAAATGGCAGCCCAGTAATCAATAAAGGATAATCGCAAGAGAGAGCAAGAAAGATTAGCCCTTCTAGGGATGGTTATTCGTCTTCCTCTTCTTCCTCCTCCTCCCGGAATGCGTTTCTACTGAAAGCAGGCAGGATAGCCTCCTGCCTTTTCTCCTGGCGTTTTCGGGAGAAGGTAAGCCCGTCAATCTGCTCATGAAGTTCTTTTACCGTCCGCCCTGCTTCCTCCACCGGCACTACCACAATATCAACACCAGTCTCCCAGAGCACCAGAAGCTCTTCGCTTGAAATCTCCTTTGATGCCATCACCAGCAGAGGCTTGCTCAGCAAATCAGCAAAGTGACGGAAGAACATCAGGTCATGCCAGGTAAGCGATGATGGCTTATCCTCACTGCGCAGGAATACCGCATCCACCTGAATCTGGTTAATTGCCCTTAAAAGACCGTCCGGAAGTGACGTCCCCACCTCCAGAATCTTCCCCAATTTCTCGTACTGCACCAGTGAAAGCGGCATTTTGTCCGCCTGGAAAACAACAAAATCACAGCCACTCCGGCTCAATTCTTCTATCTTCTCCGGGTCACCACTCTGGACACGAACACCCCAGGGAATATCGGTCATCACCCTGGATATCTCACCCAGCGTCTGCCCTTGAGCCAGCCTGCTCAAATTAAGCAAAGCAGCATCAGCCCCGACAATCCCGGAAGCCATATCCTGCGCATTCACCGGTGCAATACTGGCAACCAGAGCGATCTTGGGCTTTTGCGCCGGCGGAATTTCTTTGCCAAATCCCATGTGCTGGGGAGCAACACGCCCAATCTCTTTTAACCTATCAATAAATACACTCATAAACCCTCCACCGAAAACGTTTTTGAAATACAGATGACACGCCATCCGGTAACAATATTTTCGTTACTGAGCACAGAAGTTGCTCTCTTGCGGTAATGATTCCCCGGATGATTCCTGAAAATTATCCGATACTATCTTTCGTAGCTTAACACGAAACCTGCTGTTTTTTACAGTACTGATTTTTCCGGATGGCTTCTGAAAACTGGTTAGCCTGTTTTTTAAGTATAACATAGAAGCAGGGAAACGACACGAGAAAGTTCCGTAAACGTATCGTGCTAATTCTTGTTGCTAACATTAGCTTTGATGTCATTACAAGGGCAGTACCGTGCCCGTGACAATCTCTACCGGGTATGCATTGAGATTGCTTTATCGCTTCACTTCTCAGAGTGACACCTGAAACCAACCAAAAACGAACGGATCCCCATTCTTCTTTACAAGTTCTCTGAAGTAATGTAACCTTTGAGTGAACCTGTTTCTTAACATCACTCAGAAATTAAAAAGAGGTGCGTGTCGTGAAGAAGATACTGATAATCGCCATGGTGGTAACCTTACTGTTTTCGGTTGCCTGTGGTGCCGCCGCCCCATTGGGGCCAGCACCGGATATTGCTTCTCCCCCTCAAGCACTGCCAGGAGGAGGAAAAGGAGCAGACTCAGCAGAGGGCACCATGCCGACCATACCGCAGGAGCGGATGATCGTCCGCAACGGGGAGATGTCTCTTGTCGTCAGCAATGTGACCGAGAGCAGGGATGAGATCGCCCGGATGGCCAGCCGTCTTGATGGTTACGTCGTATCATCCTCAACCTACAACAGGGAATACGATCTCAGGGTAACTATCCAGATCCGTGTGCCCGATGACAGATTTGAACAGGCGATGTCGGAGCTTCGCAGCCTGGCCGTCAGGGTAGAATCGGAGAGCACCAGCAGCCAGGATGTCACCGAAGAATATATTGACCTTGAGTCACGTTTGAGAAATGCCGTCTCCACGGAAGGACAGTACCTTGCCCTTCTGGAAAAAGCAACCACCGTAGAAGAGATGCTCAAGATTCAGGAAGCACTCTCGCGCGTCAGAGAGGAGATCGAAACAATCAAGGGCAGGATGCAATACTTGGAGCGCACCACCTCAACAAGCTCGCTGACAATTCGCCTTACACCGGAGTTCAGCGACAAACCTATCGCCGGTACAGGCTGGAACTATGGTGAAATACTGAAATCCGCCGTGCGGGGTCTGGTTAGCTTCGGCTCCTGGCTTCTGGCTACCTTCATCTGGGTGGCAGTCTTCAGTCCCCTGTGGGGAGCTATCATCGGTATCTTTTACCTGTGGCGCCGCTGGAGGAAGCGGAGAAAAGAAGCATCTTCTTAGAAGCCATCCAGAAATCCGGTATTCTCAGAATAGCGCCCATTTTATGCCCGGATACGAAAAATAGTTACCGTATTCCCCTTGTTCAATCCCTATTGTTCTAAAAAGTTCGGGGGGTTGAAAATCAAATTGTCAACCATAATTGACAATCCCGACATAATATCAGTAAACTAAGAGTGAAGTCTTAAAAGTCATCCGGAAACCCGGTATCCTGAGATAGGGTATAATACCTGCTCATCTTCAGGAAAACAGCTTCTGGATAACCTGTAAAAAGAGGTTGCCCATGCCCCAAATTCAGGACATCGCCCACGAACTGGCAGAAATCTTAAAGAAATCCCCCGCCGATTACATCGAAGCCCACCTTGAAGAAAACGAGTCAAGCCATATTGTCTACCGGGGGAAGGAGCTTGATGCCACCGGTCGGACAAATGGCGCCGGCGGCAACATCCGGGCTTATGTCAAGGGCGGCTGGGGTTTTGTCAGCTTCAACAGTTTTGATAACATAACTGACCGGGTCGCACTGGCGATAAAGCAGGCGAAGCTTGCCCAAAGAGGCAAAAGTGAGCTTACTCCGGTGGAACCCGTGGTGGATATTGTCCCGGCAGCAACCCAGGCAAACCCGGTGGCAGTGCCCCTGGCAGAGAAGAAGAAAACCCTTGACGAGTATCAGGAGATAATCTGGCGGACACCGGAGCTCAAGACATCAAATATCGGCTACGGCGACAGCCACAGGAAGCTGGTTTTCGTCAATTCCTCGGGCAGCTATATCGAACAGGAACGGGCTGATATTACCCTGCGTCTTGCTGCGGTCGCCGCTGCACGGGGTGAGGTACAGCAGGTCGGGCTTAGCTTCGGCACCACCGGCGACTTCGCTCCCGTACGGCACCTCCACGATCAGGTTGCGCAAATGGCACAACATGCCGCAGCGATGCTTTCGGCACCACAGGCAAAGGGCGGTGCGTACACGGTTGTC
>JBDRFO010000163.1:0-3265 GCA_043818655.1 Chloroflexota bacterium | reverse complement strand
TTAAATTTGGAATCATGCGAGTAAATTCGAAACACTATCACCGGCTACGTTTTGCAGCCTTTGTTTTTCCCCGAGAATTGGTTTTACGCCCTGAAACGTGGTTATTGAAGCACCGGTCTTTGTTAAAGGTCGAATCATGTCAAGATATGGAGTTGATTACGGCGTAGAGATTGTGCTTATGGAAAGCAGGGAATGTTGAGTAGCTATACACGAGTACAGACGTTAGAAACCGGGACCGTGCGGGCACAATCCATCAACTGAAGACCGCTTAATTTTTTGTGGTTAGCTCTTTGAGTGATGATTGAAGTGAAAATTGAGAAGGAATAGAAAATGTCGGTGCTGGAATTACCTGAGTTCATAAGCCCGGATCCTTCATTACGCCAGCGGGTAAAGGAGTTGAGCGGCCACAATGTTTCAGCCTGTTTCCAGTGTGAAAAATGCACTAACGGCTGCCCGGTATCTTTTGCCATGGATATCGTGCCTCACAAGGTTATGCGCCTCGTTCAGTTAGGCTTGAAGGACGAGGTTTTACGCAGTGACACGATATGGCTTTGCGCTTCCTGTGAAACCTGCTCTACCCGGTGTCCCAACGGTATCGATATTGCCCACATTATGGATACTCTCCGGCAGATGTCCCAGCGAGAAGGTATCAAAGCCTCACAGCCCGATGTCCCCATTTTTCATAACTCATTTCTGGCTTCTATGAAGAGACACGGTCGCGTGCACGAAATGTCAATGGTAGTGACTTTCTTATTAAAGAGCCAGGGAATCCGCGGACTACTTAACTATACCGGCATGGGGCTCGATATGATGCGTAAGGGCAAAATCATTTTATTACCAAGTCCCTTGCGGGCGAATAGCCAGGTAAGGAAAATATTTAACAGAGTAAAAGAGAGAGCATAACCTTAAAAATGAAAGTATCATACTATCCCGGATGTTCCCTTCACGGCACGGCTAAAGAATACGGCGAGTCGCTAGGAGCAGTATCAAAGGAACTGGGAATCGAATTACAGGAGCTTGATGATTGGACCTGCTGCGGTTCATCATCGGCGCATATTGTCGATGACATGCTGGCCGTAGCGCTGGCGGCCAGGAACCTGGACATTGCCGATAAGGCAGGCCTGGACCTCGTGGTTCCCTGTGCTGCCTGTTTTCAAAGATTAAAAGTCGCCGAAAAAAAGCTACTGGCCGGGAAGGAAGTGGAGGGAATAACACGCAAATATGCCGGTAATATCGGTATCAAGCATAGTAGCGACTTTTTCTGGGAGGACGTGGGTGAAGAGGGACTGAGCGGGCGTATTAAGAAACCTCTTACCGGACTAAGCCCGGTCTGCTATTACGGTTGTCTCACCACCAGACCTCCCGAGGTAACCGATGCCAGGAACCCTGAGGACCCTCAGGCGATGGATAGGCTGATGAAGAGCCTGGGAGCTGATGTCAAGAACTGGTCTCACAAGACCGACTGCTGTGGAGGTAATCTTACGCTTACCCGTCCCGATATCACCAGGAAACTAACCCAGAAACTGCTTGATGAGGCTGAGGAAGCCGGGGCAAACTGCGTGGTCGCGGGCTGTCCCATCTGCCAGACCAATCTTGACTCCAATCAGGAGGAAATCACCCGCGAAACCGGTCGGCAGTACAACCTGCCAGTCTTCTATTTCACCGAACTGATGGGACTGGCCCTTGGGCTTCCCTCGGTAGAGAAGTGGCTCAGGCGTCATACCACAGATCCGATGCCATTATTAAAACGAATAGGACTAATATAAGGGTAAATATAATGAGTGATAACGGTACTAAAGAAGCAGGTGACAAGAAAATAGGCGCCGTTATGGTGGTGGGTGGGGGCATCTGCGGTATGCAGTCGGCCCTGGACCTGGCCAATTCCGGATTCAAAGTGTATCTGGTAGAAGAGACCTCTGCTATCGGCGGTAGAATGTCACAGCTCGATAAGACATTCCCGACCAACGATTGCTCCATGTGCATGATATCCCCCAAACTCATCGAGGTTGATAAACAACGCAATATAGAAATCATCACCAATGCCCAGGTTCAGACTGTCGAAGGCAAAGAAGGCAATTTCAAAGTTAAGGTGCTGAAGAAACCACGCTTTATTGACGTTAGTAAGTGTACTGCTTGCGGCGACTGCGTGGAAGCCTGTCCGGTTGACCTTCTGAGCGAATTTGAACAGGGTTTGACCACCCGAAAAGCGATACACAAGCGTTATCCCCAGGCGATACCGGGCGCCTTGTCAATCAGCAAGGCATCAAGGCCACCATGTAAGCTGACCTGCCCGGCCGGTTGTAATGGGCAGGGTTATGTCGCCCTTATCTCCAAGGGGAAATATGTTGAGGCTTTGAACCATATTAAACAATGGATACCGTTACCGGCGGCTCTGGGCAGGATTTGTCATCACCCCTGTGAACTGGAATGTAACCGTGGCAAGGTGGACGAGCCGATAGGGATTGCCCCGCTGAAGAGATTTGCCGCCGATATTGTACGGCAGAAGAGACAGGAAGGCTCCGTTCCACCGGAGGAGAAACCGGAGATTGACCCGGCAAAACCGAAGGTGGCCGTTGTCGGCGCCGGGCCTTCCGGATTGACCTGTGCCCATGACCTGGTCAAGAAAGGATACCCGGTCACAATTTTTGAGGCGGACTCGGCTCCCGGCGGCCAGCTCTATTCGGCCATTCCCAGGTATCGCCTGCCCAAGGATACACTGGCGGCTGAGATTGCCGACATCATCGACGCGGGGATAGAACTGAAGCTCAATACACCGATTGGTGATGGTCTCACCCTTGACGATCTGAAGGCGCAGGGCTACGAGGCAGTTTACCTGGGCATTGGCGCTCAGAAGAGCCGCAGCCTCCCAATTCCGGGGGTTGACCTTCCCGGTGTGTCCCTGGCGCTGGATTTCCTGCGGGATGCCAATCAGGGTAAGGAAATGAAGCTGGGTAAGCGGGTGGTGGTTATCGGCGGTGGCAACGTGGCCATGGATGTTGCCCGAACCTTGAGGCGTCTCGGCGTTGGTGAAGTGCAGGCGGTGTGCCTGGAATCACGGCCGGAAATGCCTTCGCACAGCTGGGAAATCGAGGAGGCTGAAGAGGAAGGAGTCCAGATAAAGAATTCCTGGGGTCCGGTGCAGATATTCGCCAGTAACGGCCGGGTATCAGGAATTGAGTTTAAGAAATGCACCTCCGTTTTTGACGCTGAGGGGCGGTTCAATCCGACCTATGATGAGAGTACTACGACGAAGATTGACTGTGAT
>JBDRFO010000162.1:0-5254 GCA_043818655.1 Chloroflexota bacterium | reverse complement strand
GCTTCAGATTTGATATTAAATTGCTACTATTGCTTCTACCCACTATTCAATTGTTAAGGTGCTCTAGACACAAAAAAACGGCTTGGTGATTTCTCGCCAAGCCACTTACCTGGTTGTCAATCACACTACTTTGGCTTATGTCACTCTTTTTGCCATCGCTCTGGTATCTTAGTATAAATCCAGATGGTTTGTCAAGTATTTCCCCAAAGACTTTTTGTTCAATTCCGGTTGTTCCCAAATGCACCTGAGATGGTGACAACCACGACCGAACAGAACCCCTGAAGATTTATTTACCCCTATCTCAAAGGGCAGGATAGATATTACGGCAAAATATTCCCGGCTGTCAAGACGAAAACGACTTGTTCGCAGGATGAATCCCCACCGCGGAACACCTTTCTATCCTTGCAGCCCGGGACGGCTTATTCTATAATCTCCCTGTGATTATTGACTGCCACACCCATATCTTTTCCCCCCGTATCAGAGAAAACCGCAGCGATTATGTCAGAAGCGACCCCGTCTTTGCTGAGCTTTACGCTTCCCCGAAGGCAAGGCTCATTACCGCACCGGAGCTTATTGACAGCATGGATGAGGCCGGAATTGATGTCTCCGTTATCCTTAATATCGGCTGGAGAAGCCTGAAGCCCTGCATTGAGAGCAATGACTACATCCTGGAATCCGTTGCCCGCTATCCCGAACGTCTCATCGGCTTTTGCGCTGTTCCCACAGCGCCATCTGATTCAGCCCTGGACGAGATCCAGCGGTGCGCCGGGGGCGGCATCAGAGGGGTGGGGGAGATACGTCCCGACCCCCGGGTTGATTTCCGGGACAGGGAAAGTGCCGCACCATTCGTTGAGGTAATGAAAAAGCATCACCTGGTGCTGCTTACCCATGCCTCGGAGCCGGTAGGCCATGAATACCCGGGGAAGGGGGTGCTCACCCCCGGGTCACTCTACCCCATGATTCGCTGCCTTGCCGGGCTGACCGTCATCTGCGCCCACTGGGGGGGCGGACTCCCCTTTTATACCCTGATGCCGGAGGTGAAGAAAGCCCTGAAGGATGTCTATTTTGACACGGCTGCTTCACCTTTCCTGTACCGCCCGGAGGTGTATCAGATTGCCGCAAGGCTGGTTGGCGCAGAAAAGATTCTTTTTGGCAGCGACCACCCGGTTCTGCCACAAAAAAGGCTGCTTACGGAGATAGCGGCACTGGATATGGACGGGTCAGCAAAAGAGCTTATCTGGTACGGGAATGCGGCAAGACTTTTTGGCATCAAGGCATAGGCGATGGAAAGTATCCGCTCTTTTATTGCGATTGAGCTGCCCGACAGCCTGAAGGATGAGCTTCTCCGTCTGGAGAGTGAGCTGAAGCAGGCAGCCGGAACGGATTGCGCCAGATGGGTCGCCCCGTCCGGCATCCACCTGACGCTCAAGTTTCTGGGCAATGTCAGTGCGGGGCAGATTGACGAGATAAAACAGGCAATGGAGAGAGCCTGCAGAGGAATCCCCCCGTTTCAACTTGGGATTACCAATCCTGGTGCATTCCCCAGCCTGCGGCGTGTTCAGATTGTCTGGGTGGGCATGGGCGGTGAGCTGGAAACACTGCAACAGCTCGTCAAACAACTTGAATCTGAGCTTGGCGGTCTGGGCTTTGCCGGTGAGCCGCGTCCTTTTACACCGCACCTGACGCTGGCGCGCATCCGCAACAATGCCGCGCCGGCATCAAGACAGCACCTCGGTGAGCTTCTGGACAAAACTCATGTGCATATCAAATCCCCCATCAGCGTTGCCGCCATCAGCCTGATGAAAAGTGAGCTGACACACGGAGGGGCGATCTACAGCAGAATCTATGCCACAGCACTGAAAGCAGAGGACAAGCAATAGAAGTTTTCCCCAACAAGGGCTGGGCAAATCCCAGACGCCGCTTCGGAACATCATCTTCCGGACGGCAGGATAGGGCAACAACAGAAGATAGATTTTGGTTGATTAATGTCATTACGAGAAGCGAAGCGACGAAGCAATCCGTAAAATCCGGGAAACGGACGGTTGCGTCGCGTAGTTTACCCTGAGCGTAGCGTGAGGGCTCGCCATGACGCTCTCAAAGCAACCAAATGCAAAATAGAACCAGAAGATAAAGATATAGACATGAAAATTTGAATGTAGTATAATAGCGCATCAGCTTAAGGAGGTGATGATGTCCCAAATTGAGCAAGGCAAACTATCATCCTTCGCCTCGGCACGTGGGCAGAAAGCCGGGGTTTTTTATTCACCGACGCCCGCAAAATTAGTGTCTCTGGATGAGATGACCTCCCTGGCCAAAAAGCTGCGCCGCCATATCGTCAGCATGATTCATCAGGCTGGCAGCGGACATCCCGGCGGCTCTCTTTCCGCAGTAGAGATTCTGACCGCACTTTATTCCAGGGTTCTCCGGCACAACCCGGCCGACCCCGGCTGGCCGGAGAGAGACCGCTTTATCCTGAGCAAAGGCCATGCCGCTCCTGCCCTCTATGCCGTGCTGGCGGAGGACGGTTACTTCCCGGTAGCAGAGCTTGCGACACTAAGGAAGCTCGGGAGCCGGTTGCAGGGACATGTTGACAGCATGCTTACCCCGGGCGTGGAGATGTCGGCTGGCGCGCTGGGACAGGGACTGTCTTTTGCGGTTGGTGCCGCTTTAGCCGGCCGGCTTAACGAAAGGGCATACCGGGTATACGTCCTGCTGGGTGACGGCGAGTGTGATGAAGGGCAGATATGGGAGGCCGCTATGGCCGCCGTTCACTATAAACTGGATAACCTTGTCGCCATCGTGGATAAAAACGGGTTACAGATTGACGGTGCGACCCGTGATATCATGAACATTGACCCCATCAACGAAAAGTTCGCTTCCTTTGGCTGGCATGTCATTGAGATTCCCGGGCATGACCTGCCCCAAATCCTGTCTGCTTTTGACCAAGCAAAGCAGGTCAAGGGACAGCCGACGGCGATCATCGCCCATACGGTAAAGGGCAAAGGGGTCAGCTTCATGGAAAACAATGTTAATTTCCACGGCAAGGCACCCTCGGCAAATGAACTTCAGATTGCACTGAAGGAGCTGGCTTAAGCATGGCAACAGAAGCTTCAATGAGAGAAACCTACGGTACCACCCTGGTGGCACTGGGCAAAGAAAACCCTGACATCGTGGTGCTGGAAGCAGACCTTTCCAAGTCCACCATGACCCATTTCTTCGGCAAGGAGTTCCCGTCCCGTTATTTTGACGTGGGCATTGCGGAACAGAATATGGTTGGCATTGCCGCCGGGCTTGCTGCCTCAGGCAAAATACCGTTCGCCAGCAGCTTTGCCGTTTTTGTGCCGGGGCGCTGCTTTGACCAGATACGCATGTCTGTTGCCCTGCCTCACCTTAATGTCAAGCTGGTAGCGACTCACAGCGGTATCAGTGTTGGTGAGGATGGCAGCTCCCACCATGCCATCGAAGACCTGTCTCTTGCCTGTGCACTGCCCGGTTTTACGGTCATTGCCCCGGCTGATGCCACGGAGACAGCCCAGGCGGTAAGGTTAGCCGCCGGTTGTACCGGCCCTTTTTACATTCGTCTTGTTCGTCCCCGCTCACCTGTCATTTTTGATGACAACTATCAGTTTGTGCTGGGGAAAGCTGTCACACTGAGGGAAGGGAATGATGCCACGATCATGGCGATTGGTATCATGGTCGCGGAGGCGCTGAAAGCCGCCGACGAACTGAAGCAGGAAGGCATCAACTGCCGCGTGCTGAATATGTCTACCGTCAAGCCCATTGATGAGGCGGCAATCATCATGGCGGCTACCGAGACCGGGGCGATTGTCACCGCCGAAGAGCATTTAAAGCACGGCGGGCTGGGCAGTATTGTTGCCCGGGTTGTCGTGAGCCATCACCCTGTGCCCGTGGCTTTTGTCGCCATGAATGATACCTACGCCGAATCGGGCAAGGGGGCAGAGCTGATGGCAAAATACGGCTTAACGGCAAAAGACATTGCAGAGTCTGTCCGTGAGGTCATCAAAAGAAAAGCCCACTAAGATAAATTATCACATCATTGCTTCCTCTTTATAGATGAAGGAAGAGGGAGCTTTTTGTTTGCCTTCGAATACAATTTATCCGGGAAAGTATCATTTTGAGATTGAAGGCTTTCATGCACAGCTTCAGAGATACCAGTTCCGGACGTCGGGGAGAATAACGGAGGGAATAATGGTGCCGGGGGAGGGACTCGAACCCACAAGGATTGCTCCGGCGGATTTTAAGTCCGCTGCGTCTGCCAGTTCCGCCACCCCGGCAGGAAGAGAGCGTAACACGCTTTTTGATTATAACATACCTTTCAAACAGCTAAAACTGTATTTTAGCTTTCCAGTCCCGGTCAACAAGCAGTTAGCCTTGCCTTAAATGTCATTCTGAGGAATCCCGATGAAATCGGGATGACGAAGAATCTGTGGGTGGGGTGATTAATATACAGGCAGACACTCCCCTCCCCCAGACCCTTCGCTACGCTCAGGGTGACATGTACATGCTACTTTTAGGGCAAGACCCAGGAAGTTCAAAACGGGTTGACAAAGGAATATAGGCATAGTAATATTTTATCCCTAAAGGTGAGATAACCTTTCTTCAGAGTTAAAGCGGGGTAAAAGGAGGATCAGATGGCAGAAAAACAGTCCGGTAAAAAAGCGTATCGCGTAGTCCAGAACGAAGGCAAGATTACCTGGAAAATCGAAGAGTTATGGGACGGCGGAACCACCAGGAGTCCTTATGGCAGTAAGGACGCCGCCATTGCCGCTGAGGAAAAGAGTGCCAGAGAAAACGGATTTGTCAACGACCTTGTTTTAGAAGCAGTCGGCGAGGAAACAACACTACCTACCGATTCTTTCAGTAAAGACTCAGACGGAACCTGGCGTTGCCTGAAAGGTTGCTCCATAAAAATAGAGAGAAATGAGGTGGTATTTGCGGAGGGAATGACATTCATCGAAGGGAACCGGTATCTGGGAATCGACGTTGCGAAGTGGTTGGAGGAGAACCAATAATCATTACCGGCAGAATATTGAATCATTAAATATTTTTGATATAAAAATGGAGGCGACGGGCGGATTCGAACCGCCGAATAGAGGTTTTGCAGACCTCCGCCTTAACCACTTGGCTACGTCGCCTCAGCAAGTTTAACTTCCGCCACTAATTATAATGCGGCAACTCTGGTGATGCAAGTTAAAATGTAACTCACCCCCCCGACCCCTTTCCCTCGAAAAGG
>JBDRFO010000161.1:0-12023 GCA_043818655.1 Chloroflexota bacterium | reverse complement strand
CTGTTTTTACCCAAACCATTTACGGTTGACATTTTAAGAACCGTGGTGAAAGGAGCTTTAAGACGGATAGAAAATTAACTCCCAAACAGCATAATGTCCTGATTGTTGATGACGAGCCAGTAATAAGAAAAATCCTGCTCGAAAGGCTCTCCGCTGATGGCTACCGCTGTGATGTAGCAGGTAGTGGCGAAGAAGCTCTCGGGAGACTGGCAAAGAACGCCGCAGACCTGGTGTTATTGGATATCAAGATGCCGGGCAAATCCGTGGATGATATCTTACCTGAAATAAGACTCAGGTATCCTGATACTGTGGTCATCATGGTTACTGCGGTCATTGATACTGCCACTGCCATACGGTTCATGCGAGAAGGGGCTTATGACTATCTGGTTAAGCCGTTCAATCTGGATGAAGTCGCTCTCAGTGTGGAACGGGCCCTGGAGGAAAAAAGACTCGAACTTGAAAACAGGGCTTATCAGCAGCACCTGGAGGAGATGGTTGCGGAAAGAACCGTGGAACTCAAGCAAGCCATCGAGAAGATAAAGCTGGCTTCGCTTGACACTATTCACCGCCTGGTACGGGCGGTAGAGTACAAAGATAAGGACACTGGTGCTCACATCAAGCGGATAAGTCAATACAGTGTGGCTATTGCCCGCAAAATGGGTTTAAGTGATCGTGAGGTAGAAAATATACTCTACGCTGCTCCTATGCATGACGTAGGAAAGATTGGCATTCCAGACCGTATCCTGCTCAAGCCGGATGAACTTGAACAAGATGAGTGGGGAATTATGAAGGGGCATACTATTATCGGGGCAGAGATTCTGCGAGGCTCCGATGCCGAATTTGTCCGTCTCGCAGAGATTATCGCACTGACGCACCATGAAAAATGGGATGGGAGCGGGTATCCCCGCGGCCTTCGAGACTCAGAGATTCCGTTAGTCGGACGCATTGTTGCCATTGCTGATGTCTTTGATGCGATGACATCGAAGCGCCCTTATGCAAAATCCTATTCGGTGGAAGAAGCGTTACACATTATCAGAGAGAGTAGCGGGACACATTTCGATCCTGACGTGGTGGATGCATTTTTCGCTGTTGAGCATGAAATACTTGCTATCGGCGGCCTGCGTTAGAGCTCCTGATACAGCAGCGGGTAAAAAATAAGCTACAGGTTCTGGTCTGCGGAGACCTCTCTGAGGGAGGATAGAAATCACAGAGAGGAGAAAGACCAGATGTCAGAGGGGGTGAATGTCTTCCACGGTGTGGGTAAGGGAGACAAGAAGAGGCGACGGCTCTCCGCAGAGTATAAGTACCAAAAGTCATCCAGAAACCCGGTGTCCTGAGATAGGGCAAGTGGCATACTTGGATTCGGGGAAGCAGTTTCCGGATGGCTTTTAGCCTTTATGCTTAACCAGATACCGGGTAATCCACCTTTACAGTTTGATAAATTACCTATTTGAAATACTTGCACATCGGGGTGAATAGTAAAACAATGACAGCTTTAATGCTACCTTACTTAAAACCACGAACGTAAGGTCGTGGAAAGTTAAGAGACGACGGGAAAGGCTTTGAGCTTGAAAAGGATACACTACGCTTGGGTGATGGTTATGCTCAGCGCCTTCCTGATGGTGGTGCAGGCGCTCCGGATTTTTAGCTTTGGTATCTTCCTGAAGCCGATTTCCCTGGAGTTTGGCTGGGGGAGAGGGGAGATATCCGGTGCCTATGCCATCGGTATGTTTACCACCGGCTGTTTTGCCATTCTCAGCGGAAAGGCCTCCGATAAGTACGGCCCAAGAGTGCTTGTAACAATCGGCGGGGCACTTTGTGCCGCCGGCTTTTTCCTGTTGTCCCGGATTAACGCTATCTGGCAGGTTTATGTAATCTGGGGACTTTTCATGGGTTTGGGTGGCAGCTTATTTTTTATCCCGATTACCTCAACCATCCTACGGTGGTTTGCCAGGCACAGGGGAGCGGCAGTGGCGTTAACCGGTGCCGGATTCGGTTTTGGTGGTATTATCTCGCCGCCACTGGCGCAGTTGCTGATATCCACTTACGGATGGCGGACGACCTATGTTATTCTGAGCATAATCACCATTGTTACGGTTACCCCTCTGGCGCAACTATTGAAGCAGAGCCCGGAACGTGCGGGCATCAGGGCTTACGGGGCGGAACCGGATATCGAAAATGAAGAGGAGCGGGAGAGGAACCCGGGCAGCGGGGATTTTTCCTTTACGGAGGCGGTCAAAACAGGTCGCTTCTGGTTTTTCGGTTTCATGCAGTTCTGCTTTTTCTCCTGCCTCCAGGTTGTGCTTGTCCACATTAACCCTTATGCGCTTGATATCGGGATACCCGCGCTAACAGCGGCAACTATCGTCTCGTTTATCTCAGCATCCAGCACCATCGGACGGATAGCCACGGGGTTTATTTCGGATAGAGTCGGCGGTAAGCCGATGCTGGTTATCTGTCTTATCGTTTCAACCCTGGCGCTCATCTGGCTTCTCTTCACGGGGCAAATATGGATGTTTTACCTGTTTGCCGCCGTGTTTGGCCTAGCTTACGGGGGGATGGTGACGCTGATTGCCATCGTGTCGGCGGAACTCTTCGGGCTGAAGTCATTCGGCATGATATTTGCCGGGCTGATGCTTGTCAGCATTACCGGGGAAGCCATGGGAGCGCCGATGGCAGGGGTTATTTTTGACGTGACCGGGAGTTACCGGCTGGCTTTTTTTATTTGCATTGCCCTCTGTTCAATGGCGATACTTTTCAGCCTGCTGATCCTGAGATACGGCAGGAAACAGGCGGGCTCTTCATAATACCGGGTTTGCGTTCGGCGGGGATTATCCCGCCGGTTTCGCCGGCGTGACGGATGAAACAGATGTTCGTGCGTGGATACAAGCCGGCGACCTGATGCCGGGGGCTGATCTTATCAAGACCACTGCGGAGTAATTATTTTTTCACCTTTCCAGGTACGGGTGTGTAAGACGGTGGCGACCATCATTTCTGTTCCCTTCCGGTCTGCAGGCTGGTTTCCTGCCAGTTCAGTTTCATCGGAAAACAGACCGTATCAGCTTGAGCCGTACGATATACTGCCTGTTGTCAGGGGAGGTTTTGTGTTAAAATTACGGGCGTGATTGACACGAAACTGCTATTTCTCAAGATAAGGGAGGTTTGTTGAATGGCCAAGACGAAGGTGAGCATTATTGCGGTTACCGGCTATGCCGGCGTTGAGGTGGCGCGTTTGCTCTACCGGCACCCGGAGGTGACGGTTACTTCCGTGGTGGGGCGCAGCGCTGCCGGGCAGAGGCTTGGCGACGTTTTCCCTCACCTTGCCGACTGGGATATCAAGATCAGCGCCGAGCTGGGTGAAGGGGTTGATATGGTCTTATCCGCCATGCCGCATAAGGAGAGTGCCAAGTTGCTTGCCCCGCTAGTAAAGCAGGGCATCAAAGTGGTTGACCTCAGCGCCGATTTCAGGCTCAAGGATATCGCCCTTTACGAGACATGGTACGGCTTTACGCACCCCGACCCGGAGCTGCTGAAGGAGGCGGTTTTTGGTCTGCCGGAGCTGTACCGTTCCCAGATTGCCAAAACACGGCTTGTTGCCAACCCCGGCTGCTATCCCACCAGCGCCATCCTTGCCCTTGCCCCGGCGGTCAAAGAGGGGCTAATCGGGCCGAATATCATTATTGACAGCAAGTCCGGCGTCTCCGGTGCCGGCAGGGGCGCCAGCATGACCACCCACTTCAGCGAGGTCAACGAGGATGTCGCTGCCTATTCCCTGAACGGGCACCGTCATCTGCCTGAAATAGCGCAGGAACTGCAGCTGCTAAATCAGGCGGTTCCGTTGAAGGTAACCTTTGTGCCCCACCTGATACCGATGATCCGGGGGATATTCACCACGGCATATGGCGAGCTTGTGCCGGGCAAGCTGGGGAGCGGCAAAGAGGCAAAGCAGAAGCTCACCGAGCTTTACCGGGAGTTTTACAAGGGCGAGCCTTTTGTCCGTATTACCGCGGCGCCTCCCCATACGAAGCATACATCGGGCAGCAACTTCTGCATGATTTACCCCACGATTGACGAGAGGACAGGCAGGCTCATTGTCCTGAGTGTCCTGGATAACCTGGTCAAAGGGGCGGCGGGGCAGGCTGTCCAGAACATGAACATCATGCTGGGGATACCGGAGACGACCGGGCTTGAGGTGGTCGGGCTGTATCCGTAAGGATGAATAGTGAGTGTTACTTCTGTAGTAGGGGAGGTAGTAAATGGCGCTGCCTCAGTCAGAAATAAACAGGCTAAAGAAAATTGCCAATTTACTGGGTACAACAAATTTTATGCTAAGAGATGACATTCGTTATGTCATTCAAATAGCAAAGATTGACCCCACCGCAGTTAGTGCAATAGTTGATATGGCTACAGGAGGCTTACGTAGTGGCAGTATCCAAGCAAGCTGGCTAAGTAGCCTCCTTCTTCTTTTACGAGAATTAGCTAACACTTCTGAATACCTGCGGGATAAAATATCCCAGCAGATTTCTAGTGAGTCACTTGATTTTTATGTCAGTGATTATGTAGACGGAGTGATCTCGAAAGCTGCGCAAGGATTATTAGAAACTTTAAATCTTGAGCGACCAAAACACTATTTTGATTTGTGCAGGCAAATACTCACCTGTAACGGCAGCATATTTGTAATTGGAGCTGGATTTTCTTTTAATTCCTACGCCCCGTTACTCCGCGAGATGGAAGGTATTGCGTGCAGTACTTTGTATGACTTAGGAGTAAAAGAACCTAGGAACCTCTATTATGAGGACGAGCGTAAGGCATGGCAGATTATTAGTAGTAAAGGATGGCAAATCTTTCAAAACCACATGTCTTTCACTCTTCTGCCCAAGCAGCCATCAGACCAGCACTTCATCTTAGCCGAGCTATTCTATGCGGGACATATAAGTCACATTGTGTCACTTAATTGGGATGATCTGGTAGAAAAAGCATATCAAACACTATATAAGGAAACTATCCCCTTGATTAATAAAGAAGACCAAACAAGTGAACACGCTCTTTGGAAATTGCATGGTGATGTTGCGAATCCTGACGAGCGATGGATTCTTCCATTTGAAGAAGGAAGGGTATTTCGGGCATTGGAGAAACTAGCCTTGCAGATATCACTCCCTGGGGTTGTTATCGGGTATCGCGAACAAGAAAAGGTAGTGCGTGAAAAGTTGCTTAACACTTTAGAAAAACGGGGAGGTGTATCCAGAATACGACCTGATTTACCCAATAATCCACCAGAGAGTTTCGCAGACGATGCTCTGAAAGCGATGAAGACGATAAAAGCAAGTCTAGAATCAGCAAAGAAATCAGTCTATCCAGCATGAGGATAACATTTACACTTCTGCCCTGCATTTTTTATTAAACTGTTTCTACGGCTTCGCCAGCGTAACGCCCCTTAGCTTGATGTGGTCATACATGGTGCCACTAGCTTCATTCAGCTTAAGTGCGCTCACAATGCCCTCGTATTTACCGCCGAGAAGCCCCTCACCGATGATATACGCCCCTTCGGCAGCAAGTTTTGCCGTCTTTGCCCTGCCGGTGATGCGGCGCACCGTGCCGTAGCGGGAGAGCGTTTCTTTAAGCGCCTCGAAAATTCGCGGGATACCGGTAAGCCTCCCCGATAGCAGAATCTCCTTCGGCTCTTTTACGGATATGGTCATGGCAGCAACGCTCTTGGTAACACCCTCAAGCAGCATGTTCCAGGCATCAGTGTACTTCTCGTGCTCCCGCGACAGTATCTCCGGCGTCATATCGGCGCGCCCGCTCATATCGTAAGCACCACCGCTGAAAAGTACCACCCCGGGGAATTTACCCAACCGCACCGCAAGCTCTGAGTCCATATTCCCAAGTGTGATGAAGCCGGGACCGCCTGATGTCCCGCCGATGCCATCAACAATGCTGCCATGCTCAACACCCATGACCGCCGTGAAAGCGAAGCCCACCTCTGCCAGGATGAAAGATGTCTCCCTGCAGTCTATCTGGAGATGTTTCGCCTCATCTCTTACGGCGGCGGCAACACAGCAGACCTTATCGGCGGTGCCCATGTCCATCCGGTTCGCCTTACGATAAAAGGGCACGGTTGATAGATGTATCACCCCGGGGGTAAAGCAGACAGGTAAGCCCTCTCTTTTCATCAGTCTTAAGACCATCCTGATACCGTCATAGAGAGGGATGCTCTTGTCATCAGGCACCATCAGGTCAAGCTCTCTATCTCCCATATCACTGATTCTGGTAACAGGGAGACCGTAGCCCGACGGACCGACGACCATATCAAGCGGCAGGACATCTCTGATTGTATCGACAAGCACCTCAGGGTTTCGGGCAACGTCGGGCACGGCGATGGATGTATCCAGAATAATCTTGCCGTCTTCCATACCGAAAAAGTCAAAACTGCCGGTTCCGGGGTCAATACCGATCACTCTCATCTAACTCTCCTTTTCAACCAGCTTTGGACTTAGCGGGCATGCCGGGTCTGAGGCGAACCAGTCGCCGGTCAGGACGAAAGTTCTGGAACGGCAGCCTTTGCAGTCAGAAAGGTATTCACATTCACGGCAATATCCCGTGCGGCTTGAGGCGTCAATAATACTTTTGAAAAATGGTGAAATACACATCTCTTGCCAGATTTCACCCAGGGTCTTCTCCGTGACATTCCCTAACACCAGCGGCGCAAAGCTACAGGGCTTAACATCACCGGAAGGCTCGATAAAAAGATACTCGCCGAAGATGCACTCACTCTTTGACGGGAGCAGGATACCGGCATCTTTTTCCGGCAGGTGCGCTGACAACCCCTCTTCTTTAACGGTAGCCCAGAAGAAAGGCTCATCAAAGAAGAATTCTATCTCCGTTTCCAGAGAAGCCCGGCAGGTCTCGCGTATCACCCACCGGTACTCGTCCGGGGTAAGAAGCTCGGTCGGGTAGCCCTGACAGGGCTTGAGACCGATAATGTTTATCTTGTTGACACCAATACTCCGGGCAAGGTGGAAAAGGGTGGGTATCTCGTTATAGTTCATCTTCAGAACGGCGGTGTTTATCGCCTCAAGAATCCCGGCCTCTGCCGCTTTTTGGGCTGATGCCACCACCTTATCAAAGCTGGCACCTTCCCTGACCCGCTCGTAGGTGGCAGGGGTAGCGCCGTCAATGCTTATCATGAGTTTTATATCCAGCCCTTTAAGTATGGATAGGTGCTCCTCTGTGAGACACATGCCGTTGCTGATGAGATGAACCTCCAGCTTTGCCTGGCGCATCAGCCCCAGTATCTCAAAAAGGTCAGGGCGAAGGAGTGGTTCGCCCCCCTCCAGAATGACCCAGGCGGGTTTTAAGGCGGCTATCTCTGTCACAAGCTCCTCCGCCCTTTCGTTGGAAACCTCGCCGCTCGTCATGCCGCGACAATGGCGGCAGTGCAGGTTACACTTTGCCGTAATCGCCCAGTCGATAAAGTAAGGATATTTGCGCCGACTCAAACTTGACCTCCGGTAAATATCGTGCTTGCCTCAGAGAAAGTAAAGTATAGTTTATGGTAGAAATAAAAGCAAATTCGGGTTGGATCAGGCTATTGTCTCCCCGTCCCACCTCTGCTATGCTTACCGGGTTATGCGGCAAGAAGCGAAAAGAGAAACAGCTGATGCGGGCAAAAAACATGAGAAGCTCACGCTGGCGGGTCTCATCAAGATTACCATGCTGGGTTTTGCCACCACGGCAATGTGGGGCAGTATGCATGCCATTATCCTGCCCTTGAGACTTCTTGAGTTTGTCAGTGAGTCCCGGAAAAACACCTATCTTGGCATTATCACCTTCAGCGGCCTGATCCTGGCCATGCTCATCCAGCCTGTCGCCGGATACCTGAGCGACCACACGACCCTCAGGTGGGGACGGCGAAAGCCTTACGTTGTCGTCGGTATTACGCTCACATCAGTATTTCTCATCGGCATCGGTATTTCTCACCGGTTTACCACCATTTTTCTCACCTACTGCCTGCTCCAGGTTGCTTCCAATACGGCGCAGGGCCCGTATCACGCCTATCTGCCTGAACTCGTCGGCGAGAGCGAGCGGGGGCGTGCCTCCGGCGTGAAAAGCCTGCTTGAGATACTGGGTGGGGTGGCACTCCTGTACCCGGTAGCCTTCCTGATGGACAGCTACTATTTAAACAAAGATGTTTCCTTATTATATCTGGCTCTCCTAGTGCTGGGTGTTATCCTGCTTGCAGTTATGGCAGCAACCGCCATTCTGGTCAGGGAGCCTGTCTTCTCGGCTAACCCTTTCCCCGGTCTTACTAACCCCTGGAGAAGACTGAAAATCGGCATCCCGAAAAACGGCGTCTTTCTCCGGTTTCTGTTATCCCGCCTGCTTTTCTTTTTGTCCTTTACGACAATACAGACGTTTGCCCTTTACTTCCTGCGGGATGTGGCGCACGTCGCCAGCCCAGCTGCCGCCACCGCCCGTTTTTCCATTGCGGCTGTTTCCGGTATGCTCCTTGCTGTCTACCCTGCCGGGAAATTATCCGACCGGCTGGGACGCCGTCCCGTCGGGGCAACCTCCGGATTTATTGGCGCCCTGGGCATTCTGGTGGTCTTCTTTTTCCCGCAACAGTACATCCTGATAATGCTCTCCGGTGGTGTCATCGGCGTTGCCTTCGGCGCCTTTATCAGCACCGACTGGGCACTCGCCACAGACCTGGTGCCCGCCGGTGAGGAAGCAAGGTATCTGGGGCTGGCTAATCTGGCGACAACCGGGGGTGCGGCGCTGGCACGTTTCATCGGGCCCCTTATTGATCTCCTGAACGGGCAGAGCACGAACCAGGGCTACTTTGCCATGCTTCTTATCTGCTTTGGGGCAATTCTCGCCGGCTCATGGCTGCTGCTTGGGGGCAAGTGAGTGGCATCAGCCAAGAAAATGCAGCAGCGCCTCCCATCCCCAAACACCGGCATAGGCAATGCCAATATAAAAAATCGTTCGTCCCAGCCAGCAAAAAAACATGAATTTCCACAGGGGGAAGCGGAGTGCCCCGGCGGTAAGACCGGCCAGGTCAAAGATCAAGGGGAACAGCGACATGACAAAGATGGTAAGACTGGCCCATTTTTTTACCCAGTCCTCCACCCGGTTATACATTCTGCTTCTTTCCAGAATCTTGTGTCCGCTGTAGCCAACGATATATCCGGAAAGCTCCCCGATTGTCGCTCCTGCCGCGGCTGTCAGCCCAACGAACAGCGGTACGGGGAGAATGGCACCCAAGGCGGCAAGAACCAGAACATTACCAACAGGCAGGATGACCGTGGCATTGAAAAGAAGACTGATAAGAAAGGCACCCAGATAGCCGTAGGCTTTTAAAGCATCAAACCGACCGGGGTCACGCCGGTAAAAGCAAAAGATGGCGAAAGAGAGGGAAACAACAAAGCACACAATGAGCAGGGGAATGATGTTCCGTCTGAGCCAGCCTTTGGTATTGGGTTTATCTCTGTCGCAAGAATTATTCATCGGGTGAATAACAGAATTATATCATACTCAGGCTCTGTTTCTGTTATTTTTTCATGGATAATTCGGGCTAATTCAACCTACGTGTAGACCGCAACGACCACGGCTTCTTTCGCGTTGTGCTCATCAAAGAAGACCACAAAGACATTTCTGCCGGGGGTCATCTCGGCGCTGCTGATATTCCGGGCAACCGCAATGTCTTCCAGATAGGCTTTGTGGCTCCCTGATATCCGGACGATAGCCGTGTAGTCAGACAGGTCAAAGCTCTGAAGCACCCCTTTTCTGATACTCATGAGAACAACCTCTTTCAGGATTTACAATTCATCCAAAAACTCAGTTCTTAAGACAGGGCGTATTACCTGCTCAGATTCAAAAAGGGAAAGGGAGAGCATCCGTGAGATGGAATCATCCCTTATCTTTCCGGGATTTACACTGCCCCGAGCAGGAGCTCCTGCTCATACTGGCCACGTCGGGTGTCATAGAACAGTGTTAGCCCCAGCACCCGTCTCCTGCTGGCGCTGAGCCCCGCCCGGACGTCGGTAATCTCGATGACGTCATATAACTGCTGCCCGCAGTTCACCGGAACACTGATTGCGCCGCTGACCGAGCTTATCTCTGCCTCTCGTAAAAGAGCCTCACCTCGAGCCTCGGCTGCAGCGACACTGTCAAGATTCGTGTCCCTTACCTGCTTGAGCCGCTCGTAGCTGTGTGCTATCTCCCCCCAGGCAATGGAGTTGACGATTATCGGCTGGCCGGTTACCGGGTCATGACCCTCAACCTGGATACAACTCAGTTCCCATGCCCCTTCCCGGTAACTTCCTTCAAAAATGGCATGGGATAAACCGTAGGCATAGACCGGGCTGTCCGAGGACAGGGGATTAACGAGGTAAGCACAGTTTCCCTCGATGAAGATAACATCCGGGACAAGGGAGAGCAGGTTTCTTATCAGGTCATCACCCTGGTTGCCGGGCTGGATGGTAAAATCGGGATAGAAGGTCGTGACGGCTGTTGATGCGGATTTGACCTCAAGCCTGATCCCCCACCTGCCCAGCAGGAAGACAAGAATGTCTTTGACATTCATCTCATCGGTTGACTTGTTCCAGCGGAACTGGTGTCTTGCCCGCCAGTTTGCCGCCGCCTCCCAGCCGCATGAAGCGTACAGGATGAGGCTTGCTTCCCCACCGGCTGAGGTGTGCTCAAAGGCATCAAGATGAAAGACTTGCCCGTCGCTGGTCTCCCCTCCCAGGGGGGTAAGGTAGCCGGGGCTGAGCGCAAGCTCACAGCCGCTATCAAGCGCGGTGAGGTCTTCTTCCCCCGGTGATGCATAGCGACCGTCATCATTCCTAAGCGCAACGACCAGCCGCCCTTTATTTTCCCCCAGCTCTTCCCTGATAGAGAGTACGTCATTTTGTAAATCAAGACTTTTCTCCCCGATTTCTGCTCGCCACACCCCCGCGGGGCTGGTAAGCCACAGGTATGCGCCGTGATGTGCCATTGCCAGGCCGTACTCGCTGGACAGATTGAATGGCTCCGGTTCCCGCCAGAGGCTGTCCGTGAACGGGCTGCCGGGCGCCAGGTGTGACCGGAAGGGGCGGCAATAAGCCTCCGTACCGGTAAAACGCTCCACGAAGAACGAGCGGCAGACATCGGGTTTTGCCATGAAGGGCTGTTTATACTCGAAGCTACCGTCCGATGGGGCTGATGCCACTTCTTTCAGCTCTGACCAGACACCTGCCGCCACAGCGCCGCCGTCACCATAGACAAGCGACCAGAGCTTATAGTTGCCGCTGGTATCTTTGCCGGTAACAAGCAGATTCCAGTCACCATCATAAATGCAGGCGACACCGGTCAGGTCACCGGTCACCTTGTCCCATGCCGTTGCGCTTTGCCAGTTACCGCCCACGTATTTCTTGACACGCAGGGTATCCTGGTCGGTGTAAAAAAGGGCAAGGTCGCCGTTTTCCTTGTAGGCGGCGGCGATGCCGTAGGTCTCCGTGCTGGTGGCATATTCAAGAACCTGGGGGCTTCCCCAGTTGGCGCCTGAGTCGGTGCTCTTTAGCTGGCTGACGCTCCGGTTGCCCTTTGTCCAGAACAGGCTGACCTCACTGCCCAGGGAACAGGCGGCAACAGAAGTGATGTCATACTGGTTGATGTATGTCCACTGGCTGTAGTCAGAGCCGGGGCCGGGATCGGTCACCCTCTGGCGGTACAGCTTCTTTGAATCCGATGGCGGCGTTATCCGGGTGCGGATGAGTGACCCGTCAGAGGGCATCGTCAGGGCATGGTAGTAGTCAGGCTCGGCGCCGGTATAAAGCCGGCTGAATTTCAAATTCACCACACCCAGCGAACGGTTTTTCGCAACCAGTGTGACATATGGGGTATGGCTTGCCTTCTTTTGTGCCGCAAGCAGTGTTTCGGACAGATTTCTCATTTTTTCATACCTCTAAATTATCTCAGATGATGTCAGGGGAGGTTAATCTACCCTGCGATGTCATTGCGAGGAGCAGAGCGACGAA
>JBDRFO010000160.1:0-2864 GCA_043818655.1 Chloroflexota bacterium | reverse complement strand
CTTCCCCTTTTAAGCTGCTTGTGCGGCACCTTGAGCCCTTCCCTCCTCCAGATTCGCTCGACACGCTTGTGGTTTACCATCAGTCCGTCTTCCTGCAACAGTGCAGTAATGCGCCGGTATCCATAACGCCCGTAGCGCGTTGCCAGCTTTACAATCTTCTCGGTGAGCACCCTCTCTTTGTCTGTTTTCCGTACTTCACTTCGCTGGGTCTTTCTGACCTGTCCAAACACCCGACATGCCTTCCTCTGGGATATGTCGAACATCTCCTGGGCTTTCTGAACAGCCCGGCGCTTTCTGGCCGGGCTTACAAGTTTCCCCGCACCGCCTCGGTTAGGATTGCTTTGTCCAGGGAAAGATCGGCCACCAGTTTCTTGAGCCGGGCATTCTCTTTCTCGAGCTCCTTCAATCTTTTAGCCTGCGCAATGCGCATGCCACCATATTCCTTGCGCCAGCGGTAATATGTCTGTTCGGTGACGCTGATCTTACGGCTGGCTTCAATGACACTGCTGCCCTGGCTGATTAGTATTTCAGCCTCCCTGAGCTTGTTAATAATTTGTTCCGGTGTGTATCCCTTCTTGACCATTGCTACCCCCTTTTTCTTTCAAAAGTCTAACATGACTTTTGGATACTTTTATTGGGGGCAGACCATTATCGTTTGCGGGTCCCTACAGTACAGAAGTCGGAATCACTGAATGTCGCTTCCTGCGGTGCAATCTGTATGTACCTGAGCCGGCATACGTGCTGATTTAATGTGGTATTCTGCATAGCATTACCAGATGCAACACACATGAAAGCTGGCGGTCATTATCAGCAAGCAGTTTAGAAGATACGTGAAAGTTGATTATTTGACGCTGCTTAAAAACCGGTTTACTTCCATGAGAAAACCTTCGGGGTCATCCATCTGGGGCAGATGTCCGGCATTGGGGATCACAGCCTGTTTTGCGTCACGTATTTCGTTGATTAATACCATCTCCTGCTCGCGTAAATAATCTTCACTGCCAAAAAGAATCAGGGTCGGGCATTTAATCATTGGTAGTTCCGGTGTGATGTCGTGGAGTGCAATCGCAATCATTGTCTTTTTCATCCACTGTCCAGCTTTAGTCCGTTGCTGGTTAACCCATTCAATCAACTCCGGGGTGACCCTGGTATATGACACAGCAAGCTGCTCATTTGTTGCCGGCAGCGGATTACTATAGATATCGTAATTCAGAGCTGATAGCATGATTCTCTCAATTTTACCCCACGGGTCCCAGGCTGGACAGCCTACCAAAATGAGAGCTTTAACTTTTTCCGGGCAGGTGGCTGCAATGTAAATTGCAATAAGTGCACCTACTGAATTCCCGCAGAGCACGATCTGTTCTAATCCTAACCTTTCACAGAACTGGATGACGTTTTTGGTATAGTCTTCGATCAGGTAGTTGCGGGGAGGCTTGTCGGAATCGCCGTGTCCTAACATGTCTAATGCATACACGGACCAGCTTTTAGCCAGAGGTTCAATGACTTTATTCCAAGATTCACTCGAGACACCAAGACTATGAAGCAGTACGAGAGGTGGACCCTGTCCATCAAGTGTATAAGAGATTCGTCCATCGTCAATCTTAGCAAATTGCGGTTTCATCGGTACCTCCTGGTGTGGGATTATATCATATGAAAATATTTAGCACAGGGATGCTGATACAGAGCAGATTTTTGATCTATCGGAATGTCTTTGGGATCATAACAAAGCATTTTATCACGATTGCATAGGAAAACGACTTGAATGTTCCATAATTACGTAATCAAATTTCAGGCAAACTGTATACGTTCCTGCCGGTTTTAATACCACTCCGACTAACATCCAGCACTTCTGTCTACAGTCTTACACGTACCCATTTTCTTTATGCTTCAAGGCGATTGTATCTGCCAGTATGTCCAGCTTTTTAAAATCAGCCTCCCTGGGATATCCAATGCACAGCACCGGTTCCAGTACCTCCACCTTTATATTGGTTATCATGCTGGCAAGCTGCTCAACTGTCTTGCCACCCCAGCCATACGAGCCGATGATGGAAGCGAACCTCAGATTCGGCCTCAGCGCATTCGCCAGGAAAGCGGTGTGCGCTATTACCGGATGCGCTCCGGCAAGCACAGTTGGCGTAGCCAGGACAACGGTGGCAGCATCAACCAGTGTCATTGCCACCTTGCCTATATCTGAAACCGACATGTCAAACTGTTTGACTGTGACACCACGGTCCATCAGGGCGTTAACAGAGTATGCCACCATCTTCTTCGTGCTGCCATGCATAGAAATATAGGGCAGCAGTACAATATTCTTCGGTTCACCAGATACCCATTCATTGTATAGCTTCAGGATAAACTCCGGGTTATTATGGACTGGACCATGACTGGGTGCGATGATATCAATGCAGAAATCCTTGATCTTCTCCAGATTCCTCTGTATTATTCCACGGAACGGCATCATTATCTCGGCGAAGTACCGCTTTGCAGCCTCATGTGTCTGCTCTTCATCAGTTACAAACAGGTCGGATGTGGCCAGATGAGAGCCGAAGAAGTCGCAGGAGAACAGCACCTCATCCTCCTTGATATAGGTAACCATCGTCTCTGGCCAGTGTACCCACGGCGTATAGATGAACTCAAGCGTTTTATTTCCCAACGATAGCGTCTCCCTGTCGTTAACCACCAGGAACCTGTCCTCAGGTATCAGCAGCAGATCGATGAGCATCTTTTTGCACTTATCGGAGACAATGGCTTTCGCCTCAGGATACTTTTCCAATACAAATGGCAGAGAGCCTGAATGATCCTGCTCCGCATGATGAGCAATAACGTAATCAAGATGCTTTATATTAAGCTCATCAAGGTGCATAAAC
>JBDRFO010000159.1:0-2149 GCA_043818655.1 Chloroflexota bacterium | reverse complement strand
CTGAATATCTTCCAGGAGCAAGATGCGGGTGCCTGTGTGCTCGGGCAGGGTGTCGGAATATGTCTCCGCGGGTATACGGACGACAGCCATAATTCCTTGAGGAGTCCTGGTGCTGGCAATGGTACGGAATTGACTTTCGGTAAACACACGGACCGAATAATCAGGGTGAGCATTGGGTAGCCCTTCCACCGTGATTATCTCCAGGATTGCCTCGGGACGGCTGCCCATGATTTGCTGGATGGCTCTTTCCCCTTCGACCAGAAAGGCCTCAGCCTCAAGTCTTCCTTTGTGGTTGGCAAGCTTCTTATACCATTTAAGCGGTTTCAGGGGTGCGTTTCTTTGCTCAGGCGCGGGCGACATACTCTCCATATCAGCCTTTGGTAGACGGGGTTCCTTCTTAGCTTGTAGCGCTCCTTCCCCAATATTAACATAAATCAGTTTCATCTGTTCAGCACTTGACATTTAGCTTACTTACCTGTAAAATCAACGCTATTGAAAATAGCTCAGGCAGGCTGCAAGTGCCCCTGGGCGAAGGAGAGACAACATGCCAGAAAGTGTGTACAAGATTATTACCCTGGTAGGCACGAGCACGGAGTCATGGGAGAAAGCGGCTGCCGCTGCTGTGGCGATGGCGTCGAAGTCACTGCGTGACCTGCGTATCGCCGAGGTCGAGGAACTGGATATGCATATTGAGAACGGGAAGGTCATGGCTTATCGTGCCAAGATAAAGCTTTCCTTCAAGTATGAGGGCAAGGAAGCCTAGGCGCGCTTGCCCTCATACTTGCCGTTTTTAAAGATGTAGCTCAATAACATCGCCATCATGGAGGATGTGGCCTTTTTTAGCCATGATGCCGTCATGTTTGCCAGAACCCCAGATGCGGGCGTATTTCATCTTCATGGCAAAATCTTTGTGGACGGAAGCGGCGGCGTCCTCCAGGGTACTGCCCCGTCCGAGGATTATCGGGTCGGTAAAGTCCGCTTTCTGCGCCGGGGCTTTGGTGTAGACCCTGATAATGGCGAGTGTTTCAAATATTTTCCGCTTCAGTTCCTCCAGTCCTTTTCCCTCCGTGGCGGAGACGGCAGCCGTGGGCAATCTCTCGCCATACTTCGCTTGCAGAGCCCGGTAGTTTTCACCGCCGTAATCTAAATCCAGCTTGTTGCCCAGTAACAGCGCCTTCTTTCTCTGCAGAGACACCGTTGTTTCATCCTCAGCGCTTCCTGCCAGCAACGTGATTCTCATCTCTGCTATCTGATGGATGAGCATCTCTGTCTGGGAGAGAGGGTCATGACTTAAATCCACAATCACGAGCAATGCGTCGGCGCGCCGGAACAGGTGCGGCAGCCACCATTCCGGGGGTTGTTCACTCAGTGGTGGGGTATCAATTAACTGTATCTGAATGTTCTCAAAGGGCATCATTCCCGGAATAGCGTTGTGGGTGGTGAAGGGATATGGGGCGACTGCGGGAGAGGCATTGGTGAGGCTGCTCACCAGCTGTGATTTGCCGGCATTGGGCAGGCCGACGAGTGCTACCTGTGCCGCGCCTGCCTTCTCAATCATCATTGATGCCCGCTGTGTGGCTGTCTTCTTGTCTAACGACTGTGTCAGCTTGGCGATTTTCGTGCGGAGGTCGGCGCGCAGGTGGTCCGTGCCCTTGTGCTTGGGCATAACAGACAGCATTTCCTCCAGGACAGCAATCCTTTCCAGAGGGCCCTTTGCCGCATGCAGTCTTTTTTCTGCTTCAAGATATTCCGGCGTCAGATTAGCGGGCATGGTGGCTCACAGATACTCCTTTATCCTTTCTGCCTGGCTTTCACTCGTTCCGGTGGCGGCAGCCAGCTCGGCAACAGATGCTTCTTTGATAGCGCCCACCGAGCCGAATTGCCGGAGCAGGGTGCGCTTGCGCTTGGGGCCTATGCCGGGAATGCCATCAAGGGCTGAGGAGAAGGTCTCCCGCCGGTGCACATTGGTGTAATAGCCGATGGCAAAGCGGTGCGCTTCGTCTCTAAGGCGCTGGAGAAGCTGGAGGCCGGGGGATGACCTGTTTAATAAAATTGGCTCTTTCCTGTGCGGGATAAAAATCTCCTCGTTCTCTTTGGCCAGGCTGGCAATAGGCACGAGCTTTTCTATTCCGTTGATTGCGGAGAGGGC
>JBDRFO010000158.1:0-2481 GCA_043818655.1 Chloroflexota bacterium | reverse complement strand
GAATACACAAAATATTTGAACTGGATAATTCCAAGGGGTTAAGCACCTATTTGGCCGGTGCATCCGACCTGAACAATTTTCAAAAAGAGGATTTGCCGTATTTAAGTATCATTACTTCAGGCCCCATCCCCCCAAATCCTTCTGAGCTCCTCGGCTCCGAAAAGATGAGGCAGTTAATTAAAGTAACCAAAGACAAATTCGATTTTGTGATCTTCGACTCACCACCTGTTCTGATGTTTACAGACAGTCTCATATTGAGCAAAGCCCTTGACGGTACGATTGTCGTAACAAGGGGAGCAAACACAACCTATGATAGTCTCGCTAAGGGTCTGAAATCTTTGGATGACATCAAGGCTCATATTCTCGGGATGGTCATCAATGCGGTTGATGTAAAAAAGGACCATTATTACTATTATCACTATGACTATAACTATGACTATTATTACGCGCCTGAGAGCGCGAAGAAGAAAAGCCACAAGGTCGGACGCGCAGCGTGATTTGTTATTCGTTATTTGTTATTCGTTATTAGAAAAAGAGACCAATAAGTAGTAAGTCACGCGGCAAATGATCGACATTCATTGTCACATCCTCCCGGACATCGATGATGGCCCATCAGATATACACGAATCCATTGAGATGGCAAAGACTGCGGCCTCTGACGGGATCACAAAGATCGTCGCGACACCACATGTAAAAGACACCTTCCCTCCTCTAAGAGAAATAAAAGACTCCATCGAGCGATTGAACCAGGCGCTCAAACAAAACCACATCCCCGTGGAGATCTTGCAGGGTGCTGACGTGTATGCCCTTTTGGATCCCTCACTCTTCAAAGGATACACGATTAATCACACCGAGTATATCCTGATCGAATTTCCCCACAGCCATTTTCCAATCCAGGCGAAAGAGGCCATTTTCAGGATTATAACTGCGGGTTATCGTCCGATCATCACACACCCTGAGCGAAACCCCTCCATTATCAGAAACCCCCACCTAATAATTGAATTGTTAGACGACAACGTACACCTGCAAATCACCGCCGATAGCCTCACAGGGGCTTTCGGGCCGGATAGCCAAGCATGTGCTTCCTATCTACTAAGCAAAGATGTGGTCAGTTTTATGGCAACTGATGCCCATTCTGCGCACCACCGCCGGCCCGTCCTCTCTGAAGGGTTGAAGGCTGCAGAAAAGATCATCGGGAAAGAAAAAGCGTTGAGGCTTGTCTTCACAAACCCCGAGGCCGTCATAAATGGCGAGAGAATCCGTAATCTGGAAAGCTGGTAATAAGAACAATCACCTTCGTGAAAAGGTAAGACACATACTGCGTCTTGACCGCGCCGTGCGCTTTGTGTTGCAGGCGGGACCGGGGTGGACCGTTGCCAGTGTGGTCCTGCTGGTGATACAGGGTGTGCTGCCCCTCCTCTCCCTCTATCTCCTGAAGCTAATCGTGGACGCAGTAACCTTCTCTCTCAGTGCCCCTGACAAGGCCGCCGCATTCCAGCATGTGGCAGTGCTCATCGCAATTGCAGCGGCCGTGGCCTTTTTTTACGCGCTTTGTCAGATGCTTGCTGGTGTCGTCAGGGAGGCACAAACACAGACCGTCACCGATCACATGTATGATATCCTTCATGCCAAGTCCACTGAAGTTGATCTGGCATATTATGAAAGCCCCCAATATTTTGACACACTCCACCGTGCACAGGCCGAGGGGCCCTACCGGCCGACCCGAATCATCAATGGTCTGGTACAATTGGCCCAAAATAGCATCTCCTTAATCGCAATGGCAGGGTTGCTGTTTTCGTTCCACTGGGGGCTCTCACTGGTCTTGTTTGCGGCCGCTGCACCGGGTCTGTTTGTTCGTTTCAGATATGCTGAAAAGATGTATCACTGGCAGCGCGGACGCACACAGACCGAAAGGAAGGCCAGCTACTTCAACTGGATGCTCACAGGGGACACACACGCAAAGGAGATCCGGCTGTTTGATCTGGGCAAGGTATTTACTCGCAGGTTTAGCGAGCTGCGCACGCAACTGCGGCAGGAACGGCTCGGACTGGTAAAGAACCGTTCCACTGCCGAATTCGTAACCGAGGCCAGTGCAACCTTTGCGGTGTTTGGCTCATTGGCATTCATTGCCTACCGGGCTGTGCAGGGCATGATCACCCTGGGTGACATGGTCATGTACTTCCAGGCCTTTCAGAGAGGCCTCGCATATTTGCAGACCTTGCTTAGAAGCCTTGCCGGTCTGTATGAGGACAACCTGTTTCTTTCCAACTTGTATGAGTTCCTTGATCTTGAGCCTAAGGTGAAGGAGCCGCTTTACCCCCATCCCCTGCCCCGCCCAATGAAGAAAGGGATTGTTTTTGACCATGTGAGTTTCCGCTACCCTGCAGGCCGCGGGAATGTCCTCGAGGATATTTCTCTTTCCATTGCACCCGGTGAGGTGGTGGCCCTGGTGGGGGAGAATGGTTCGGGGAAAACCACGCT
>JBDRFO010000157.1:0-17375 GCA_043818655.1 Chloroflexota bacterium | reverse complement strand
CATACTCCGACCGGTCTTGATGTTCTGGAATGGGCAAGAAAGGCGGTTCTGCTTGGTGCGGGAGAGTTGCTGGTCACCAGCATCGATACCGACGGGCATCGTGCGGGATATGACCTTGATTTGACCCGTGTTGTTTCCGAGGCGGTCACCGTTCCTGTGATTGCCAGTGGCGGTGCCGGTGCACTGGAAGACCTGTACCAGGTGCTTTCACGGGGCAAAGCGGATGCGGCCCTTGCCGCAAGCATCTTTCACTACGGGACATATTCAATCCGGGAGACAAAAGAATATCTTTCCCGCAAAGGCATCCCGGTAAGGATGTAATCCCTGCTATCAATCCAGGTGTTCCATGTTGGTTTGACATAAATATGGTTTTATGGCAGAAGGATTCGTAACTGCAATTATTACTTCATGAAACGCTAGATGATCTCTATCAAGTGTGCCCGATATGAAAAAACCGCGATATTTAGCTTTTACGGAATAGGTGGTATAATATGTGAACGTGAGTCGAAAAGGCGGCAACATGCAGGGTACCAGCGCAGAGACCGAAAGAAAAATTACCGCTATCCTCAAAGTCCTGAGCGAATCTTCCGAGCCACTGGGGTCAATTACAATTGCGCGCGAGCTTGAGCGCCATGGCATTTTTCTCTCCGAGAGGGCGGTGAGAAATCATCTCAGGATAAGTGATGAGCGCGGCTTTACCCAGCCGCTGGGTCGCGGTGGCAGGATGCTGACAATACGGGGGGTTGAGGAGCTGAGGATGGCGCTGGCGCCCGATCAGGTCGGCTTTATACTCCAGAAGCTGGAGCTCCTGGCTTTTCACACCACTTTTGATCCGCAGAAGCGCACCGGGGTGTTACCGATAAACACCTCACTGATTGATAAAAACCGGTTCCATGATGCCCTCTCGGCAATGGCTGATATTTTTCAGTCTGGTATCTGTGTTGGTGACCTGGTAGCGACAGCCGCTGAAGGCGAGAAGCTTGGTTCTGTAGTTGTTCCCCCAGGGAAAATTGGTCTGGCTACTGTTTGCAGTGCTGCCATCAACGGGGTGCTTCTTAAGGCCGGTGTCCCGATTGAAGCCAGGTTTGGCGGTGTGCTTGAGATCAGGGAAGGCAGTCCGAAACGCTTTGTTGCTATTATTAATTATGCCGGTACTTCCCTTGACCCTTCTGAGCAGTATATCCGTGCCAAGATGACCAGTGTTGGCACCGCCGCCCGGACGGGTAATGGCAAGGTACTGGCTAATTTTCGTGAAATACCGGCATCGGCACGTGCCCTGGTTAATGACAAGCTCAATCAGCTCAAGAAGGCTGGTATCGGCGGTACCCTTTCCCTTGGTAATACCAGTGAATCGATTTGCCAGATCGGTGTGGGGCTCAACAGGGTAGGGATGGTGCTTCTTGGTGGGTTGAACCCCGTGACAGCGGCGGTGGAGGCGGGATTTGAAATTGAAAACATCGCCGAAAGCGGGCTGATTGATTTTCAAAAGCTGCAAAGCTACCGCAGCCTCCAAGAAAGATGACTGTATTTCTGATGCTGGCAAAAGACTTCCTTTGAGCCGCATTTAACCCAGAGATACTGTTGGCAAGCATCTCTTAAGACAGATTTACCCTCTCCGACGCATACCATCCCCTGACACCGGTGGAGTCTGCCGGATAAGCTCGCCCAATTTGCGATAATTGACAGATAAAGAGAGGTCAGATGATTAATCACCTGACTTGCCGCAGATTATCCCGTATCTGTTTACTTTACAGGCTCCCCGGAAACTGGTTCCCATATTTGAGAAGCAATGATTCTGCCTCATGATGGGTGTGTCTGGATAACTACACAGGCTATCGAGGCACTGTTTTTCTGAACGGGAGCAGGTTAAAGTGTCCTATCTCAGGATACTGAGTTTTTGAATGGCTTTCAGGCAAACATGCGAATGTTTTTGGGCAAGGTATCACATAAATAGTCTCTCGTTGCCTTGATCCACTATTTATGTTTCTCCGTTTAGCTTTTCCCGATACGGAACATCTTTGTCCCGCATACCGGGCAGGTCCCCTGTGTTGCCGGTTTGCCATTCTTCATGGTTATGGGCGCGGGATTCTTTATTTCTCTTTTCGCACGGCACTTGACGCAATATGCTTCCATTACGATCCTCCTTATTTGCTGAGTATGAAAAATATACTTTTTGTAATCAAATGTCAATAGTATTTTACTGCATTTTTTAACATAAGTAGTTCCGGCAAAGTAAAAGAGGACGCCTTTTTTGATATTTTTGGTTAATTAACCTGAATATTGCCGAACACTTGACTCTTAAGTGAGATATGACTTATATTGAGTTAACTATATTTTTATTACTTATTGAGAGTTATTGTCGTTCATATAATAATTATTTTACCCTTTCTAGATAGGAGGTGATGCTTTAATTAACCCCGGTTTTTTTGCCCCGGTTATGCAAGGGTATATTTATTAGGAGGTTTATAAATTGGCTAACGGATACAATGGGAAGATTCTACGGGTTAATCTGACCAATGGGACAACGAAGACGGAAGAACTTGATGAACTCTTTTGCCGGAGATTTCTTGGTGGTGCCGGTTTCGTTCTTTACTACCTGACAAAAGAGCTTAAGGCCGGGATTGATCCGCTAGGCCCGGAAAATAAGCTGGTAATGATGTGCGGGCCTCTATCCGGGATACCCATTTCGGGCAGTGGCCGTAACTGTGTCGGGGCGAAATCACCACTGACAGGCGGCATTGCGAAATCCGAGGTTGGTGGTTTCTTTGGTGCCGAGATGAGGCATACCGGTATTGATGGAATCATTGTTGAAGGTAAGGCAGCCAAGCCGGTCTATATCTATCTGCATGACGGCGCAGCAGAGATAAAAGATGCCAGCAAGCTCTGGGGGAAGAACACCAAAGAGACAGAGGAAGATATCAGGGCAGAGCTTGGTGATGATCGCACCCGTGTGGCGTCGATCGGTCCTGCCGGTGAGAACATGGTTCGTTTTGCCTGTGTTATGAATGACCTCAAAGAGGCAGCAGGCAGGGGTGGGACAGGTGCCGTCATGGGCTCCAAGAATCTGAAGGCGATTGCTGCCAGAGGGACGAAGATTCCTGAGACAGCTGATCAGGCTGCCATTGATGAGGTAAGAAAATCATTCAATGCAACCCCGCAGCGACATGCTGCCATGAGTAAATACGGCACGGGAGCGGGGCCTGGCATGATTTCAGGTCTTGCCCAGGGGAACCTGCCGGTTCGTAACTTCCGTGAAGGCGTATTCCCCAAGGTTGCTGATATTACAGCGACTTCTGTTGCGGAAACCATCAGGATTGGCATGGAAGGATGCTATGCCTGTGTGGTACGCTGCAAGAAAATGGTTAAGGTTGATGAACCGGGCATGAAGATCGACCCTGCCTATGGAGGACCGGAGTACGAAGCGCTGGGTGCCCTTGGTTCAACCTGTGGCGTTGAGGACTTGAAGGCGATCTGCAAGGCGAATGAGCTATGCAATGCCTATGCTCTGGATGCCATCTCTACCGGTGTTTCGATTGCTTTCGCGATGGAATGCTACGAGAAAGGGCTGCTCACCAACAAGGATACCGGTGGTGTTGAGCTGAAGTTTGGCGATGCCCAGGGTTTGATTAAGGCAGTTGAGATGATTGCCCACCGTGAGGGCATTGGTGACCTGATGGCTGAGGGGACGAAGCGGATGGCGGAGAAGATTGGTCATGGTTCTGCCGCTTTTTCGATGAACGCAAAAGGCCTGGAGTTTCCAATGCATGACCCGAGGGCAAAGGCGGCTCTTGGTCTTGGTTATGCCGTTAACCCGCATGGCGCTGATCACTGCGCGAATATCCACGATACCGGTTTTGCCGCCGATAGCCCCATGCTTAAGGCGATGAATCAACTTGGTGTTCTGGAACCGCTGCCTGCTGATGACCTCAGCCCACGCAAGGTTCACCTTTTCCACATGGTCCATAACCAGCAGGTTCTCAAGGACTGCGCTGTTATCTGCATGTTTGTTCCGTTCACCTTGGATGAACTGGTGACGCTGGTGAAGGCGGCGACAGGGTGGAACACGGGCATGGTCGAGCTTATGAGAATCGCTGACAGGGTATGGACGCTGGCTCAGATGTTCAATATCAAGCATGGAATTACCGATGATAACCTGCCTGAGCGTACCTTCCAGGTTCATGTCGGTGGGCCTGCATCAGAGAAGAAGCTTTACGAGAAACAGGCGCTGGACAAGGCGAAGAAATACTACTACAGCTTGATGGGTTGGAACGAGAAGGGTGTTCCCACCCCAGAAACGCTGGAAGCCCTTGATATTTCATGGGCTGCAGAAAAATAGGTTCTGCATAGATTTCAGGACAGGTCAGATTGTCAAGGTGCCGGGACATGGGTCTTCGGCACCTTGACTTTTCTCAAAACAAAGCAATTTGCATTTTAGAAATCATTCAGAAATTTACAATACTGAGACTGAGTAAGTTACATACTTAGCTTCAAAAGATTAGTTCCCGGATGGGTTGGAGACTCTGTTTCTCCTGAAGATGAAGTGTGAAGGAAAACGAAGTGCTTCATCTGTGTAAGCTTTACTCATGAGCCATTACCGCCGGGTGAAAAGGTCACCGGTCACGGGTCTTTTCTTGCTTTGTCAGAGCTCCTTTATTGCTTGACAAAGATCAAGTAGTGCGGTAAATTCTGCATTACGCAAATAAAACAGTCATTTAGCTTTACCCGTGGTTGTTAAAACACTTCGGCATTCCGGTAAAAGGCAGTATTTGGTTAGCCACAGCAGTTGATGTGATAGAGCTTGTGCGTTTTCCCCATTAGAGATACAGGAAAAGAAGGAGGTGTTTATCATGTCACCAAACACGGTCTATGGATATGCCGGGAAGATTCTGAGGGTTGACCTTACCAACGAGCGCATCAGTGAGGAGGTGCTGGATGAGGCGACGCTGAGGAAGTGGGTAGGGGGGTCAGGACTGGGGGCCAAATATCTGTACGATGAGGTACCTGCAGGCGTAGAGTGGGACTCCCCCGGTAATCGTCTTATCGTCGCCAGTGGCCCATTGGGTGGAACAAGAGTGGGTGGCTCAGGCACTATCTCCATCACCACCAGGGGTTGTCTCACCAACGGTGCGGTATGCACTCAGGCCAACGGCTTTATGGGTGCGTACATGAAGTTCTCCGGGTACGACGCCATCATCTTTCAGGGTGCCGCCAAACGCTGGGTTTACCTCTACATGCATGACGGTAAAGCAGAACTCAGGGACGCAGGGTACCTTATGGGGAAGAATACCTGGGAGACAGAAGATGCCATCAAGAAGGAACTGGGTTACACCGAGAAGCAGATGAGTGTTTTCTGTATTGGCCTGGCCGGGGAGAACCTGGTAAAATTTGCGGGTGTTTTTGGGGATAAAGACCATGCCGCTGGCCATAACGGTTCAGGGGCGGTCATGGGTTCCAAAAAACTAAAGGCATTCTGTGCCATCCGTGGGCATGCTACCTTCCCTCAAAAAGACCCTGAGGGAGTGGCGACAGCTTCTAAGGAAATCTATGAGACTATCATGGGTACCCCCGGAGGGCTGGCAAGCTTTACGTGGGGTACCGGCGGTACCATCGAGAGGGCTGAATCAAGGGTAAAGGCGGGGACCCTTCCCGTGAAGAACTACACGACTACCATTTACCCTGAGGCACGTTTTTGCTCAACTCAATACGGCAGGGAACGCTGGAAGGCAACCCCTAACCCCTGCTGGGCATGCCGCTCGCACCACTGCCATATGGTCACCTTTACCGATGGCCCGTATAAGGGAATGACAGTGGAAGAGCCTGAGTATGAGATGTATGCTGCCTGGGGGCCTCTCGTGGGTAACACCGACCCTGCCGAAATCCTTGTCATGAGTAACCTGACGACACTGCTGGGATTGGAAGGAAACGAAGCTGGCTATCTCGTCTCCATGGCCATTGAACTCTACGAAAATGGCATTCTTACCAGGGAAGACACGGGAGGACTTGAACTGAAATGGGGGAATGCCGTTGCGATCAAACAACTCCTTAACCAGATTGCACATAAGGAAGGTAAGTTTGCCAACCTTATGGCGGAAGGCACGGCGCGTGCTGCCAAATCGCTGGGGCCGGAGGCAGAACGGCGCGGTGTCTATGCCATGAAGGGACATTCTCCTAGGGGACACGACCATCGTGCCATGTGGCGGGAGATGTTTGATACCGCCACCTCTGATATTGCTACCTATGCCACGGGCTATAGCGGGCCACCAGACCCGGATTCCCCCACGCTGAAGAACGGCTTTTCTCCGGAAGAGGTGTCCAGCTTTACGGCACTGTCAAAAGGCAGACGTCAGTTTGAGGATATGACCGGTACCTGCACCTTTACCACCAGGGTGCCTCTTCAGCTAATCATGAATGCCGTTAACGCTGCGACGGGATGGGGGATGACCCCCAAAGAGGCGAAAGATGTTGGCTACAGGGCGACTAACGTCTTGCGTGCCTTCAACTTAAGGCATGGCCTTACTGTTGACCTGGAGCGCCCTTCGCCTCGCTGGAGTGTCGCACCGGTCGACGGCCCGGCCAAGGGTATTACCATTGACCCGCACTGGGATGCCATGCTTGATAACTACTACAAGCTCATGGGCTGGGATAAGAAGACGGGTAAGCCGCTTCCTGAGACATTAAAGGCACTCGGTCTGGAGAATGTTGCCGCTGAGATCTATAAGTAGTTCCGGAATCTTAAGCAGGGTGCTGTTCAAACTGGTTGGGTGGGTAAGTGTCTTCACCCGGATAAAATGCATGATTTATCCGAGTAACCGTGAAGACGGGGCGGGAAGATGGGAACATGCATAAGATAGGATTAAGTAAAAATAAGGTAAGACTGGAGATTTTACCCTGGATCGCAGGTACCTGTGGTTTCAGGGGTCCCGGACGGCTGATGCTGGAAGAACAGATAGAGGAGGGTGCTACTATTGGCATCCTCCTCCGAAAGATAGCCGGTGAGCATCAGTCATTTAAAGATGTTATCTTTGATGCCAGTGGTCGAAGGCTCAGTGGCTTTGTGAGTATCGTCCTTAATGACCGTTTTGTCGATCTGCTTGATGGGCTTGACACGCCGGTCAAAGATGGCGATACCATAGTGCTTTTTCCGGTGATTGAAGGCGGCTAAGCCGGTACTTTCATCAGAAGAATCTGTCACACCGGTTACTGATAAACCTGCCCGGTATTGTGGTGACGAATCCCTGTGCTGTTCGGGTTGTCCTGATACCGGGTTGGTAAAGCATGAAAGGGAGGGGATAAAAGCCCCTCCCTTTACTTTTTCTTACTCTTATCTGTTCGAATGTCTTATTTTTAATCGTTATGGGCCTTCATCGGAATACTGGCGGATATTCCGCCGGGCAAACTCACGGTAAGGATACCGGGACATGGCTTCTTCGTTAAGCTCCAGCCCCAGACCCGGAGTCTCCGGTATCCTGATGTAGCCGTTCTCAATCTTGAAGGGATTAACCGAAATTTCATCGCCCCTGGGTTTAAAGTTCACCAGGTATTCCAGGATGAGGAAGTTCGGGATGCATGTTGCGAGATGGATACTTGCTGCCAGCCCGATGGTGGTGCTGTTGTAGTTATGCGGGGAGACGACAACATCGTTTGGCTCTGCCATGGCGGCAATCTCCTTGAGCTCCAGGATGCCGCCGCAACTGCAGATATCGGGATTGATGATGTCTGCCGCCCTGTTCTCAAAGACCTTGCGGAAGGCATTCTTCGTGTACAGCTCTTCACCGGTGACGACAGGTATTCTTACCTTGCTTCTTACCTCGGCAAGGGCCTCGATATTCTCCGAGGACACAGGTTCCTCGTACCAGAAGGGATCAAACTCCTCGATCCTTTGCGCGAACTTAACGGCATTCATCGGGGCAAGCCTGCGGTGTCCTTCAATAAGAACATCTACCCCCGGTCCCACGGCTTCCCTCACTGCCCTGACGTTGGCGACCGCATAATCCATCTCGTCCTTGCCGATATACATCCTCCATGGATTGGGGAAGGGATCAAACTTCAGGGCAGTAAACCCGCTCTGCACTGCCTCCTTTGCCCTCTTACCATGCTCCTCAGGTGTTCTGGCTCTGGCAGTCCAGCCGTTGGCGTAGACCTTGATCTTATCACGGCATGCCCCGCCAAGGAGATTGTAGACAGGCGTGTTGAGCTTTTTCCCAACGATGTCCCAGAGCGCCTGGTCAATACCGCTGATGGCGCAGTAAAAGTCCATGGCGCCGCGTTTGGAGGCAAAGTCGTTGTACATCACATGAGTGAAATGTTTGATGTTGAAAGGGCTTCTTCCGATGAGGTACCTGGTCATGTGTTTCACGTGTTCTTCAACGGCTGAGTCACGATCAGATTGCGTATATGCTTCACCCCAGCCGTGTATGCCCTCATCGGTATCGATCTTGACGAAGAGCCAGTTCTTCCCCATTCCCGGATCCACGATAAAAGTCTTCACACCCGTAACCTTCATAACAATCCTCCTTCTTATTTTTCCCCACGGCGCGATAAAACGCAGTCAGGATGAATCATCATCCGATATTCCGGCGAAGCTATCCCGGATTGAGCTTGAAAAATCCTTGAAGCTATCTTCGAGTGTTTTGGCTCTGGCTCTAACATAAGGAGCCGGTACAATTATGGGGGGCGGGTCATTGTCCCGCCTGACATTGCCTGTATCCTCATTTAATCGTATTCGCATGATGATATGCTTTTTACCAGGATATTCACATTAGCGGCAGCAATTATCATGACGTGAAAAGAAACCTGAAAACGAGGCAATCTTATCAGAGGGTTGGCGAAAAAGCAACATGCGACTCATCTTTGGTTATAAGAATTCTGTCTCTGGATAGCCTGTCAGTTCATGTGAAAGCATCTCAAATGGGGCAGTATCCGGATAAACTTAACTTTTCCTTAATTATTACGTTGTAATATAATAGAAATCATCTGGAAAACCCGGTATTGCACAACAGGTCACGGGATATGCCCGGTTTCAGAATAATGATATCTGTGTCGAAGCTAAAATATAAAATGTAACAATAATTGTGGTCTTGCGACTGCAAACTTTGCGGAGGGAGGGATGCGATGATTTCAGGTCCTGCGGGGTATGAAGGGACACGAGAGAAAAAGATGTTCCGGAAATATGTGATCAATGTTGTTGTTGTGATGCTCCTTATGGCGATGACGGCACTTACGGGCTGCCGTGCGGCGGAGGGTGTCTCCACGCCGACGCCGGGCGTCAACGTCATAAATACGGCGACGCCAGTTGTGGTATCGCTCTATGACGAGAATACAATTGTCTCACTCTACGAGCGGGCTATTCCGGCGGTTGTCGAAATTGAAACCGTTACGGAATCGCGGACGGATAGGTACGGGCCTTTTGAGTTTGATATTCCGGAGCAGAAAGGGCAGGGCTCCGGCTTCCTGATTGACGATGAGGGGCACATTCTAACCAATTATCACGTGGTGGAAGATGCAACAACGGCAAAGGTTATTCTGCATAATGGCAGCAGTCTGGAGGCTGATGTCCTGGGCACCGACAGGGTAAATGACCTTGCCCTTCTCAGGGTAGATACTGATAAGCTTAACGGTGTGACACCTTTGCCCCTGGGCGATTCAGATGAGGTCAAACCGGGGCAGATGGCGATTGCGCTGGGGTCGCCATTCGGGCTTGAAGGCTCCGTTACGGCGGGCATTATCAGCGGTGTCGGCAGGTCACTTTCGGGTGCGGCACAGCGTCCGATCACCGACGTGTTGCAGACAGATGCTGCGATTAATCCCGGTAACTCAGGGGGGCCTCTCCTTAATGCTGCAGGAGAGGTGATCGGAGTCAACACTGCTATTGAACCGGAGTCTTCCGGGATTGGTTTTGCCATTCCCATTAATACGGTAAAATCCCTGCTCTCTGCCCTGAAAAAAGGGGAAGAAGTTAAGAGCGCCTGGTTGGGTATCAATGGAAAAGCTGTGGATTCAGAGCTGGTCAAAAGACTGAAACTTCCGGTTGACAGTGGTGTTTATATTGTGGCGGTGATGTTAGACAGCCCCGCGGAGAAAGCAGGCCTCGTAGAGGGTGGCTCAAATGAGCAGGGCGAACCTGCCTCTGGCGGCGATGTTATCACTGCTGTCGATGGGAAGAAGGTAAATAAGGTAGAAGACCTGGTGAGCTATTTTAATACAAAAAAGCCCGGTGATAGTGTTTCCCTGTCCGTTAACAGGGGGGGGAAGGATATTACGGTTGAAGTGACGCTGGGAGAATGGCCGGAGAAGATGTAAGCTCGACTTTATCCGTTCTGGCGGCTCTGTTCCCCGCAAGTACCGGGGATAAATGATTAAAATGGTCAACAAGCGTCACTCCACGACCATAAGCTCAATCTGGTCGATAACCGGCGGAACCAGTGGGGTATGGTCGTAATTCGCTAGTGCTACCGAAAACGTATGATATCCCGGCTTGACATCCTTCCATGTGAAAGCGGTTTCGAACGGCATACCGACGTTAGCGGTATGGGCGGGGACACCGGGGGCAACCGGTATCTGGGAATCCATATAGTAGTGAACATGTCCCAACCCCGGAATATCTTCGACGGCATCTTCACCTTCAGCTAAAACGAAATTATACACCTCGACTGCAATCCGGATATCACCGGCAGGCTGAAAAAACTCATCGGCTGGTGATATGATACTTATGATCGGTGTCTTGATATCAGAAATTTTTACTGCGCTATTAAAAGTAACGGGCGGGTCGAGAGGTGTATGATCGTTATTCACCAGCTCAACGGAAAAGATATGATCCCCGGCCTTGACATCTTTCCATGTGTAGGAGGTGGCGGCGGTTGCGACGTATGTCCCATTCTCCGTCACAGCCGGTTCACCCGGAACAACCGGTGGCTCAACATCCATAAAGTAATGAATATGTCCCTGCCCCGGAATATTTGCTTTGCCCTGCTTATCGGCCAGATTGAAATTGACCGCCTTAACAAAAACAGTAACATCTCCGATTGGGTAGGTAAGATCATACTTGGGGGCTGTAATTTGGATACCGGGCATTAATGACGTCGCAACTGTTGCCGCAGGTGAGCGTGTAGGCGATGGTGTTGGTGACGAGGATGTCGGTGACGGTGTCAACGACGGTGTTGGTGATGAGGATGTTGGGGACGGTGTTAACGACGGTGTTGGTGATGATGATGTCGGTGACGGTGTTAGTGACGGCGTTGATGTTGATTGACAGGACATTAGAATTACAAGCAAAACAATCAAAAGAGCAGTTATCATTTTCTTTATAAAATTCAGTTCAACCTGGTTCATGTTTCTACCTCCCTGCATCCTTAATTAAAATGATATAAATAAGCGCACAGATTTGTGTATTGGTAGCGATACTTAATTTATTGCATAAGGCTTACGTAATTGCACGAAGGTAGATATTTACAGGATATCCCGGAATTATTTTTGCAGAAGAGCATGAAATATGCTTTGTCTTAGGGTACTGAACATATTGTTGATTTATGAGAATAAAAAGAGGCTGAAGACTCAGTCTTCAGCCTCTCAAACCGTGATACTCTGTTTGAAGTGGTCTAATCTCGAAAGCTACCTTCCGGCAGTTTTATTTCAGATTAAGCCTTCTTGTCAATATATTTTGCGCGAATCTCATCAGGGAAGTCCTCAGGATCCATGGTAGCCATCATACGTTTGACCGTCTGCTCCATGGTTGCTGGCCCTCTTCCGCTGGTTGGTGCGACTGCCGGGTCAACAACAACGTCAATAACGGAGGTCTTGCCTGACTTGAACGCTCTCTCCATGGCAGGTTTGATATCTTCCGGTTTCTCCACACGCTCGGTGTAAGCGCCCATGGCGGCGAAGAGCTGGTCGTAGCGTGTTGGCACCATGAAGAATGGGGTGTAGTCCTGCTTGCCCAAGACCGGGATGGCCTTCTTGTAGATGGGGGTATTGGCTGCCATCCAGCCGCGGTTGTCGCTGAGCAGGTAGCATACCGGGAGTTCGCAGCGTACGGCTGTCTCAACATCAAAGCCGCCGAGCCCCATTCCGCCGTCACCCATGATGGCGCAAACCTGTTTGCCCGGGAGGGCGACCTGGGCACCGATGCCCATGCCGATACCATGACCGACACCGGCAAAGCTGCCAGCATCCTGGACAGCACCGGAATGTCCGGCCCTGAATCTCTCGGTGAAGAAGTGGCTGGCACTGAAGCCATCCAGAATGATGGTGGCATCCTTATCAAGGAACTCGCAGGCTTCTTTGGCGAGAACCGCAGGATGAATGGGTACCTTGGTCTTGTTCGGCTCGTAAAGTTGTACCAGACGCTCTGCGTCCTTCTTTTTGATTTCATCAATCTGTTTGAGCCAGGCTTCCTTCTTGGGGTAGCTCTTGATCATGTCCTTGGCACAATCAATCATCTGCTGTAAGGCTGCCTTGGGGCTGGCGATGATGATCATCTCGGTTTTTGCGGTGGTTTCGATATCGCTCTTTGCCTCGGTGATCTGGATGAGCTTGAGTTTGGCAGCCCAGGCACCAAAGCCTTCAAGGAAGCCAAGCTGAAGACCGATGGTCGCTGCGACATCGGCGGATCTGAGGATTTCGCCTCTGGAGCGGCCACCGAAAGCAAGGGGATGCGTTTCGGGGACGGCACCACGGCCACCCCTTCTGGTGATAACGGGGATATTGGTCAGTTCGACGAACTCCTGAAGTTCCTTTTCGGCATGAGACCAGAAGATGGCCTCACCACCGGCGATAACCGGTCTCTCTGCGGAGAGGAGCATTTTAACCGCTGCCTCTACTGAGGCGGGATCAGCCGCGGCGGGAGCCGGTTCTTTATATGCATTGGGGACCCAGCCGAGTTGCTGAGCTGTGATGGTTCTTGGTGCGATGACATCCCTGGGGAAGACAAGGGCACATGGTCCCTGTGGGTAGGTCATGGCATCCCTGACTGCCTTTTTGGTCCAGAAGGCAACCGTCTCAGGGCTGAGAACGCGCCTGGTCCACTTGGTGATGCTGTTCAGGATCTGGTCGGCGCGGCTTTCCTGAAGTGCGCCGCGACCATCTTCCGCCATGCCGTGCTCGCCATAGATGGCAACAAGAGGAACCTTGGCGAAGTAGGCCTGACCGATCGCGCTGATGGTGTTGGTCATCCCGGGACCAGCAGTGCCGGCGCAGACGCCGACCTTACCGGAGGCTCTGGCATAGCCATCAGCCGCATAGCCACCTGCCTGCTCATGACGGCAGTGAATCAGTTTGATGCCAGCCATACCCATACCAATCTGCTGGGTGAAGATATGACCGCCGGTGACACAGAAATAATAATCGACACCCTCTTCTCTTAGCACCCTGCCAAGATGTTTACCACCAGTTACTGCTTGTTCCGCTGGTTGTTGCGCCATATTTTTTCCAACTCCTTTATTTATTTAAATATTTGCTGCTTTCCAGGTGACTCAGCTTACCTACAGTCTTTTCACCTCCTTGTCTCTTGATTTACCTAATACTATAAGCACTTTATGGAAAAGTTCTTTTTATCCCTGTCTATCCATGGACAAACATGATATGAAACAAAAAGCCCACCCATAAGTGAATGCGTGGGCTTAACTTATCAATGTACGATTGATTTTCATGAGGTTCACAGCTTGTTTTTTTATCATCTCTCTTAGGGTTATCAGGACGCGTAATCCCCCCTTTTATATGTAATATTACATCATGACAACGTCATTTGTCAAAGCATGTATGTTAGGGGGTATCGTTCTACTCTGGTTGGCGTTACTCTGAGGACGAAGCCCGAAGCAATCTGTCCTGCACACCCGGATTTTACAGATTGTTTCCTGACGCATGCAATGACAGAGTGGATGTTTGTCAATGTTTCATCGCTTCTCACCATGACAATTCAGTTTCAACCAAAACGGAACGATACATCTAGCCCAACTCTCTCACGAGGGCTGCAATCAGCTCCAGGGCGTTATCGATATCGGCAACAGTCACCATGCAGTGAGTGACTGCCCGGATATTCTTCCCGATACCGTGACTCAGTTTAACACCGCGGGCTTCCATACGCTTGTTGAAATCAGACCAGGAGATAACATCCGGTGGCGTAAACATCACAATGTTGGTCTGCACCTTCTCGGGATGAATACCGATGCCGGGGATACGTGCTAAGCCAGACGCCAGATATTTGGCATTCTTGTGATCTTCTGCCAGACGATTTACCATCTTCTCAAGGCTGATAATACCGGCAGCGGCGATGATCCCTATCTGGCGCATCCCACCCCCCAGCATCTTGCGCCACTTACGTGCCCTTTCAATATATTCCGTGCTTCCGCAGAGGAGGGAGCCGACCGGGGCGCTGAGTCCTTTCGAGATACAAAAACAGACCGAGTCGACAGGTCCGGCAAGCTCACTGGCGTCTACCCCCAGGGCAACAGCCGCATTAAAGATGCGTGCTCCATCCAGATGCACCTTGAGCTCATGGTCGTGAGCGAGTTTGGCGATGCTAGCGGTATAAGCAGCTGTCAGGACGGTGCCGCCGCAACGGTTATGGGTATTCTCCAGGCAGAGAAGGGTGGTGACCGGGTAATGGATATTCTTTGGCCTGATAGCTTCCTTTACTTCGTCAGCATCCAGTTGACCATCCTCGTCGTTCGGGACGGTGCGGATGGAAACGCCCCCCAGCGCGGCAGCACCCCCAACCTCGTTCCAGTACATGTGTGCCTGATCGCCAAGGATAATTTCATCACCGTGCCGGGTATTTGCCAGCACCGCAATCAGGTTGCTCTGTGTGCCGCTGGTGGTAAAAAGGGCAGCTTCCTTGCCCATTGCTTTCGCTGATATTTCTTCCAGACGGTTGGTCGTAGGGTCTTCCTGATAGACATCATCCCCTACTTCTGCCTCAAACATGGCACGGCGCATCTCATCGGTGGGTAGAGTTATCGTATCGCTACGCAGGTCTATTATCTTCATAAAACCCTCTCTTGTTTGTTTTATCCTATATCATAACACATCATTCGTTTATACGGCGGGATGGGCACCGGTATCTGCAGGATGCTTTTTATCACATACGTTCATAACAATCGAATTTTCTCTTACTGGAGAAGCAGACAGTCTGTTATCAGGGATAAGCGGTTGTTGGAGAGCGATCAATGTGACCGGATGCCATTCGTGCAGCTGGCATAAATCTCGAGTAACCTTTTCGTGGAGACACGGGAGCTCTTCGTCTGTGCCCACTTCTGGGCGGCCTTACCTATCTCTTGTCTCGTGTCCTTGTCTTGAAGGAGACAGCAGCAGGCTTCGGCGAACTCTTCTTCATCTTCCCTCACGAGAATTCCTGTCTTTCCGGGGATAATGGTGTCCAGTGGTCCCATTGCGCCAACAGCAACGACAGCAGCCCCGGCCATCATTGCTTCGATAACAACAACCCCCTGGGTCTCTGTCTTTGAGGCGAAAACAAAGAGGGTCTGTTTGTACAGGTCGATTAAGTCCCTTCGTTTGAGATAGCCCGTGAAGATAACATGCGGGGCAATACCCAGGCTCGCGGCGTATCGCTCAAGGAAATGGCGCTTTGGGCCATCCCCTGCCATGATTAACCTGGCATTAGGCCGAAGGGATAGAAGGCGCCGGAATGAGCGTAGAAGAAAATCGAGGTTCTTCTCAATGCCAAATCTCCCTGCGTAAAGGAGCAGATCTTCGGTGGGAAGGTTTAATGCGGCTCTGATATTCCATCTGATCTCGTGGGAGAACTCCTCTTCGTCAACCCCGAAGGGGAGTGCGTAGATCGAACGTGTTATCCCGTAGCTTTCCAGTTCGTTTTTCATCTGTTGCGACGGGGCAATAATTGCATTGCAGTGGTTACAGAGTAACCGGCTCATCCATTTGGTCATGCCGCTCGTGGGGCGGATTGCCCTCGGGAGATAACGGCGGTACTCGACGTAAAGGTTATGGTAGGTATGGACATGAGGAATATGATATCTTCGGGCAGCCCATAATGCCAGCAGCCCGCTGGGGCCTGGGCTGTGCGAATGAATGATATCCAGGCTGGGAATAATCCGGAAAGCACTCCGGTTGTAAGGGATTGCTACCCTGATACCTTTGTAGAAAATGAACCGGAGAGAAGGAAATCGGTAGATACCTGTCTGTCTGCCTTTTTCACCAGGGTGATTCGGACAGAAAATATATATCTCGTGACCTTCCCTCTTTAACTCACGGGTCATCATATCGATAACGGTAACAATACCGTTTATTTCCGGGAGATACGTATCAGTAAAGATCCCAATTCTCATCTTTGCACTGCATTACAAGCTATCCAGAAGCTGTTTTTTGAATGTGAGCAGGTAATGTCTTTCGTCTCAGCATTCGGGGTTTCCGGATGAATTCTAAGTAATATGTCAGAGCTTTCTGCAAGCTGATATTGATCTTCTACCGTCAACTTGCGCTATTCTGGATACGTGGACGTACCTGCCATTATGAAAAACTTCTATTGTAAAATCCGGTGAAAGAACTGTCTCCTGACAGATTTGCGGGTGTCCTCCCTGGCTGCTTGTATAAACTGACAATCTGTTCAGTTTACCACCCGTCAGGTAATAATAGCATTCCCTTGATAAGCTGTCAATCATCATCAAAAGACAAAGAAGAAATCATGAAAAGGTTATCACTTGTTGTCTGCCATACCTCAACGCCAGCCAATTTTCATCTCGTGCGAGAAATGCGTTGTTATCAGGGCGCCAGCAGATAACGAGCAATCCGAAATTACCCGGATTTGAGGTTATGACTTGCCTTACCACGTGACAGTGAGACAAATGTGCCGGTAAAGCAAAGAACCGTAAAAATCATGATGGCGGTTTTGACACTTTTCAGGAAAAGCGGGTAGTGCTCCGGTGCAATCTGAACCCTGCCGATCAGAAGGGCAAAGATCAGCATCACGGTTGCCAGACTTAACATCTGCCCGACAACGCGCATTGTCTGAAGCGTCCCTGATGCCACCCCGTAAAACTTTTTCGCCACGGAACTCATGACGGCATTGGTGTTGGGGGATGAAAACAGGGCAAGACCGAGACCGAGGAGCATTAAACTGCCCGTGATAAAGGCAACAGGGGTGCTCTCGCTGAGGAAAGTAAGGCAAAAAAGCGCGATGGTGGTCAGCGCCATCCCTGTTGAGGAAAGCTTTCCCGGATCAATCCTGTCGGAAAGCCGCCCGATAAAGGGCGAGAAAATGGCCTGCAGGACGGGCATTGCGAGCAGAACCAGGCCGGCCGTCTGGGGGCTGAATCCCTTGATATACTGGAGATAAAGGCTCATGAGGAAATTGACCGCATAGGTGGCACTGTAGTTGATGAGTGCTGTCAGGTTGGAAAAGGCGAAGA
>JBDRFO010000156.1:0-8706 GCA_043818655.1 Chloroflexota bacterium | reverse complement strand
ATCATTACCGGGTAGCCCGCAACAATTACAGTACGAAATGACCGGACAGCAAGACAAGCACACGGTGATAAATTGTTTTATAATAAGCTTACAATTATATATACAATAATATTATCTTTAAGGTCATCTTTGACCTTGATAAGCATAAAATTGAATGACAGGTGGTGAATATGGAGAAAAGACTCTTCCGCAGCCGCACCGACCAGATGATATGGGGGGTCTGCGGAGGCTTGGCCAGGTACTTTGACATCGACCCGACGATCGTCCGGCTGATCTTCGTGTTATCCATCTTTATCGGTGGCGCAGGCATCTGGGTTTACCTTATTCTCACGCTCATTGTCCCCCAGGAACGCTCGGAAGCCAGGACACCGGAAGAGACCATTCGTGAAAACATCTCTGACATCAGGGAAACAGCCAGCAGATTGGGACACGAGCTTCGTTCAAGTCCGAGCAATGAAGATGCCACCGCAAAAGAGACAACCCGCCAGCACCTGCGTCACCGGCGCCAAGCCGCCTTCGGCATCCTGCTCGTTATCCTCGGCATTATCTTTCTGATGGCCAGCCTGAACATCTTCTGGTGGTTCCGCTGGTCATACCTCTGGCCGGCAGTTCTTGTGGTTATCGGTATCTTAATCATCGCAGGCGCCGCCAGGAGGAGGTAGCATGTCCGAAGGGGATTCACCGAGATCAGGCGGCGCTCCCGTTGCTGGCATCATTCTCATATTTGTCGGCGCACTATTCCTTTTGCAGACCATGGGCGTCGTCCCCTGGAGCATCTGGAAAACCATGTTGCCTTACTGGCCGGTAATTATTATCATTATTGGTCTCAACATTATCCTGCGGCGCACCAATCCCTGGCTGGCCAGCCTCCTTATTCTGGCAATACTGGGGGGATGCCTGTTCATGGCGCTACGGCAGCAAAACATTGCCATGTGGGCAAGCAACCTCCGGGAAATTGACCTGCTGTGGAATATGCCAATTGGGATTGCTTCGCTTACGCTCGCAATGACATAAAAACTAATATTACCAACCATATCGAAGGAGAACCTAAAGCGTTGAGTTTTATTTGCATTTTGTCTTCACATTATGCTATCCTTCAATTTCATAATCCCAATTTTTGTTCCACAGGTAAAATTTAACTATTTTGCACAGGTAAGCGATGAAATTTGCGATTAGTGGTAAGGGTGGTGTCGGCAAGACGCTGATCGCCTCGTATCTCAGCCGGATTTTCGCTGAGGCAGGTTATAGCGTCATTGCCATCGATGCCGACCCGGATGCCAATCTGGCAACCAGTCTTGGTTTTCCGGCTCCTGACCAAATTATCCCTATCTCCGAAATGAAGGAGTTAATCAAAGAGAGAACCGGTATCAGGGATAATGAGGCAACCTCCTACTTCAAGATGAATCCCACCGTCGCTGACATCCCGGACAAATATGCCCTGAAGAAAGACGGTATCTCCCTCATGGTGATGGGACGCGTCAAAAATGGTGGGACAGGCTGCTACTGCCCTGAAAATGCTTTTCTGCAGTCGCTGATGACCCACCTGCTCCTCAAACCGGGTGAGGTGGTAATCATGGACATGTCGGCAGGCATTGAACATCTGAGCCGCGGTACCGCCAGGATGGTGGACAAACTGATAATCGTGGTGGAACCGGGGCGGAAGAGTGTGGAAACAGCCCGGCGAATTACCGGTCTGGCAAAGGATCTGGGCATCAGGAGTATTGCTGTTATTGCCAACAAAATACGTGAGCCATCGGATAAGGAATTCCTTACCTCCAGTCTCTCCGGCTATGAATTCCTGGGTTTCATTCCGTACGACCCGGCAATACCCGCGGCTGATATGAAGGGAACATCCCTCCTTGAGGCAAGCCCGGAGGTGGCTCAGAACATCAAAGGGATTTATCAGATTTTAATCTCCGGCATGGAGAATCCCACAATTAAAAACCAGTAAAATTGGAGGAGGTTTTATCTTGGTCTACGATGTGACAAAAATGGCGGACTGGCAGATTGCGGAGGCAGCTGAGGTCAACATGCCCACCCCGGATGATTGGCGTGCACGGTTACAGTTGCAGAAAGATGAGGTTCTTCCTTACGGGAAGATATGTAAGCTTGATTTCCTGAAAATCATGGAGCGCCTCAAGGACAGGCCGGATGGTAAATACATTGAGGTAACCGCTATCACCCCGACACCCCTTGGAGAAGGGAAAACCACCACTACCATTGGCGTCATAGAGGGACTGGGCAAGCTCGGTCTCAATGTCGGCGGTTGTATCCGTCAGCCCTCCGGTGGCCCCACCATGAACATCAAAGGAACTGCCGCCGGCGGCGGTAATGCCCTGCTCATCCCCATGACCGAATTTTCCATGGGACTTACCGGAGATATTAACGATATTCAGAACGCCCATAACCTTGCCATGGTTGCCCTGACCGCCCGGATGCAGCATGAGCGTAACTATAACGACAAGCAGCTGCAGACGCGCAGCGGGATGCGCCGGCTGGATGTGGACCCGAACCGGGTAGAGTTGAGGTGGGTGGTTGACTTCTGTGCCCAGAGCCTGCGCAACATTATTATTGGCATGGGCAGCCGGATGGATGGCTACCTCATGCAGTCCCATTTTGCCATCACCGTCAGCTCCGAATGCATGGCGATTCTGTCAATCGCACGCGACCTGGCAGACCTCAGGGATAAGCTGGGTAAAATTACCATCGCCTATGACCGGAGCGGTAATCCGGTGACGGCAGAAGACCTTCAGGTAGCCGGTGCGATGGCTGCCTACATGCGGAACACCATCAATCCAACGCTGTGCTCAACCTCGGAGTACCAGCCCATCATGGTGCACGCCGGGCCTTTTGCCAATATCGCCGTGGGGCAATCATCCATCATCGCTGACCGTATCGGCCTGAAAATGTTCGATTACCATGTTACCGAATCGGGATTTGCCGCCGACATCGGCTTCGAGAAGTTCTGGAATGTCAAGTGCCGCTACAGCGGGTTGAAACCCCATGTATCCATACTGAACACCACGGTACGCGCCCTCAAGATGCACGGCGGCGGCCCGAGAGTGGTTCCCGGCCTGCCTTTACCCGAAGCCTATACCAAAGAGAATCTTGGCCTTCTGGAGAAAGGACTGCCCAACCTGCTGCACCACCTGAAGACCATCAGGGCTTCCGGTATCAACCCGGTTGTCAGCATCAACCACTTCCATACGGATACCGATGCCGAACTGGCTTTGGTGAAGAAAGCGGCTGAGAATGCCGGTGCACGCTGTGCCATTGCCAACCACTATGCAAAGGGCGGCGAGGGGGCCATCGAGCTTGCCACGCTGGTAAAAGAGGCTGCCGAGGAGAAGAATGATTTCCACCACCTCTATCCCCTGGAGATGAAACTCAGGGAGCGGGTGGACAAGATCGCCAAAACTGTTTACGGGGCTGATGATGTCACCTGGAGTCCTGAGGCAGAAGCCAAGGCAAAGCGATTTGAGTCTGACCCAAAATATGATGACTATGCGACCATGATGGTAAAGACACACCTCTCACTGACCCACAATCCGGCGCTGAAAGGCGTACCGAAGGGATGGACTTTACCGATCAAGGATATCCTGGTCTTTTCCGGAGCAAAGTTTCTCTGTCCCATGGCCGGTGATATCAGCATGATGCCCGGCACCAGTTCCAATCCCGGATTCCGCAAGGTTGATGTTGATGTCATGACAGGACAGGTAACGGGACTTTTCTAGGTGGATAAAAATAAATAGTGGGTCAAGGCGACGAGAGATAATTTACGGGATACCTAGCCCAAAGCATTCGTATGTTTGCTTAGAATCTATCAGAAACTCAGCACCTTGAGATAGGGCACAGTACCTGCTCGTAATCAGAATAATAGTTATTGGATAGCTTGTAAAAGCTTCTTAAAGGAAATCGTGATACCCGTAACACTCATATTTAAGATAGATGAAATCTAAAGATGGCAAAGTAAACGTTCATTTTGAACCGGAAGATATCGATATCTCTGTTAAGGCGGGAACGAGCCTGCTTCAAGCAGCGATCGATGCCGGGGTATATATTGCTGCGTCCTGCGGGGGTGAAGGACAATGCGGTACCTGCCGGGTGCTGGTCCAGAAAGGGGATATTAAAAACGGGCGAACCGATCGTATCTCTGACGAGGATTACGCACAGGGTTACCGTCAGGCCTGCCAGAGCATGGTGCTCTCTGACGTGACTGTCTATATCCCGATTGAATCAAGGCTGGACAGGACCGCTCTGATACGCGATGATGAGGAAATAGGCGATGTGGCACTGAGCACCTCTGTATTTGGTCTTCTGTCACCACAGCCATCCGTGGAGATTCCGCCAGTCACACTGGAAGAAACCATGATGGAACTACCGCGCACCCGCCCCCCGCTGAGCAAGTTTTACGTCAGAATGCCGCCACCGACCCTTGAAGATAATACCAGTGACCTGACGCGACTGCTGCGCACCTTGAAGCAACAGTACAAACTCATCAACCTCACGGTTGACTTTGAGGTCGTCAGGAAGCTTCCGCAAATGCTCCGGGACTCCGGCTGGGAGGTCACCGTGACCACCATCGTCACGGCAATCATGCCCTCCCGTGCTGCCCGGCATCGCCCCAGGGTGATCAACATCGAGCCGGGGGATACCAGAGACCGGTATTACTCCCTTGCCATTGATATCGGCACGACCTCCGTTTGCGGACAGCTCCTGGATTTGAACCAGCGCAGGGTAATCGCTCAGAACACCGACTACAACCGCCAGGTTAGCTACGGTCAGGATGTTATCTCGCGCATTGCCTATTGCCAGAAGCCAGGCGGGCTGGAAACGCTGCAGCGGGCAATCGTCGCCAATGTGAACGGAATCATCAAAGAGCTACTGACGCAGAGCGGGGTTCACCGGGAGGATATCGGGCATTTTATCATTGCCGGGAACACGACCATGATCCAGATATTCATGGGTATTGACCCGAAATACGTCCGACTGGCACCCTATGTCCCGACCGCCAATTTCATGCCGCCGGTAAAGGCGAATGAACTCGGGATTGAACTGGCAGACCATGTCTACATCCACTCCCTGCCCATGGTGGCAAGCTACATCGGTGCGGACATTGTTTCCGGTGTTCTGGGGTCGGGAATGCACCGGCGCAGTCACCTTACATTATATATTGACATCGGCACCAACGGTCAGATTGTCATCGGCAACTCGGAATGGATGGTAACCGCCGCCTGCTCGGCGGGGCCCGCTTTTGAGGGGGGAGACATCACCCACGGGATGATTGCCACCGCCGGTGCCATTGAAGATTTTGAGATCAACCCGGATAATCTGGAGCCAAAACTCAGCACGATCAACAACGAGATGCCGAAAGGTATCTGCGGGTCAGGGCTGATCAGCATTATTGCCGGTTTATTTGTCAGCGGTGTCATCGGGCAGAACGGTAAATTCAACACCGACCTGAGTGGCAACCGGCTGAGAGAGGGCAATGATGGTTTTGAATACGTCCTGGCCTGGGCGCAGGATACCCAGATCGGGAAAGATATTGTCATCACGGAGATAGACATTGAGAACCTTTTGCGCGCCAAAGCCGCCATGTACGCCGGCTTCCAGACCATTGCCAGGAGCGTGGGGATCAATCTCCCTGACCTGGCACAGGTCATCATCGCCGGCAGCTTTGGTAACTATATTGATATCGAGAAAGCCATTACCATCGGCCTTCTGCCCGACCTTCCGAAAGACCGCTTCACCTTCATCGGGAATGGCTCTTTACTGGGGGTCAGGTTGACATCCTTTTTTACCGATATGATCGATGATGCCCGCATGGTGGCAACAATGATGACCAACGTTGAACTCAGCGAGAATGCTGATTTCATGAATAACTACGTGGCGGCACTGTTTTTGCCGCACACAAGTGATGATGAGTTCCCTTCGGTCCGTCATAAACTCAAGGGGATGACCAGAAGAGAGGCAAGGTTTTAAATACCGTGAGCTTTAATATTGCTGTCGCAGGTAAGGGGGGGAGTGGCAAGACAACAATCGCCAGCCTTGTCATCCGCTACCTGAAAAAGATGAATAAAGGGCCGGTGCTGGCGGTAGATGCTGACCCGAATGCCAACCTTGGGGAAAGCCTGGGTCTTAACGTCATCAAGACCATCGGATCGGTTCTTGCGGACTTTCAGAAAGAGAAGATCAGAATCCCGCCGGGGATGACCAAAGAGGCATACCTGCAGGTTAAGCTAAACGAGGTTATTATTGAAAGCAAAGGGCTTGACCTGGTAACCATGGGGCGGGGGGAAGGACGCGACTGCTACTGCTATCCCAATACCGTCCTCAGGAAATTCATTGACACCCTGGCCGGGAACTACACCTACATGGTCATGGACAATGAGGCCGGCATGGAGCACCTGAGCCGGGCAACCACCCAGAATGTTGACGTTTTGCTCCTGATTTCCAACCATTCCGTCAAGGGCATCCGCACCATCGCCCGTATCAGAGACCTGGTCGCCGAGCTTGAGCTGATCGTGAAAAAACAGACGGCAATCGTCAATTTCGTTCCGGGGCAGATTGACCCGCGCGTCAGTCAGGAGATGGCAACGCTCGGGATCAGCACGGCGGCGACAATACCGCAGGACGAAGCGGTTGACGACTATGACCTGAAGACGATACCATTACTTGATCTCCCCGAAACCTCCCCGTCCGTCAAAGCGGTCAATGACTTAATGGCAAATCTTCTTAACTCTCCATAAGTCAATCAAAATCTTATCGTAAGGAAGAAAAATGACAGCGCAGATTATTGATGGTAGCTCTATTTCAAAACAGATCAGAGAGGAGCTGAAGCAGAAGGTAGTCGAGCTCAAAGAGAAGCACAACATAACCCCCGGTCTTGCCACGATTCTTGTGGGTGGCGACCCTGCCTCCAAGATATACATCGGTCAGAAAGAAAAAGCGGCCAACTCCCTGGGTATTTATTCGGAGAGATACGACCTGCCGGAAACCACCACGGAGACTGAGCTTCTCGCCCTGGTTGCCAGGCTGAATGAAGCCCCGCAAATCCACGGCATCCTGGTGCAGGTACCGTTACCGCAGCACATCAACGAAAACGTGGTCACTTTTTCCATTAACCCTAAAAAGGATGCTGACGGCTTTCATCCCGCCAATCTGGGCAAGCTGATGCTGGGAGAACCTGATTTTATCCCCTGCACCCCTGCAGGCATCCAGCAGCTTCTGATCAGGAGCGGAGTTCCCATCGCAGGGGCTGAAGCGGTAGTTGTCTGCCGCAGCAACATCGTCGGCAAACCAATCGCCAATCTCCTCCTTCAGAAAAAGGACGGGGCGAATGCGACGGTAACCGTCTGCCATACCGGCACGAGGGACCTTGCCGCTCACACCAGGCGCGCCGACATTCTGATTGTTGCCACCGGAAGACCCAAAACCATCACCGCAGACATGGTCAACGAGAACTGCGTGATCATTGATGCCGGGATTAACCGCATCGGGAAAACACCCAAAGGCCGGGACATCTTAGTCGGGGATGTTGACTTTGAAGAGGTTAAGGAAAAGGTAAAAGCCATCACCCCGGTACCTGGCGGTGTTGGCCCGATGACGGTAACCATGCTGATGGCAAACACGGTAAAAGCAGCCAAACTGGCCAACGGGATAACCTAGACGCCTTTTTGCCTCCTTTCTTTAATTTTCTCCCCGGAAGAGACATTTTTCTCCGGGAGGATTGAGACAAGCAGGCATATCTTGGTATAATAGCATTTTAATATTCTTACTAGGGGAGATTACCTATGGAGTATAAAATCAATAAGAGAAGCACCCCCGGCTGGGGAGAGGTAGAAGTGCTGGGAGAAACCTTTGAGAAAGGGAAACCTGCCCTGAAAGAAAAAGGGGGCTGGCGGCAAAAGCTTACCGACAGGGATGAGATGCTGAGCTATGTCAGGAACGGAGAAAGGTACTGGTACAGCGAGGAAGGGTTCGGCAGCGAGAAGAGAAAGAACCCTGTCTAGAATGATAGTTGTGATTATTCCACAGAGCTAGAGGTACATAAAATGACATTAGATATTGCAAAAACTTCTTACAGCGGGCAAATCAGGGAGATCGCACTGGGCAAAGGGGAGAAAAAGATTACCGTCGGCGGGGAAACATGCTACCCCTTCTACCTCTTTGAGGGCAAGATGCCCCATTTGCCCATTATCGCCATGGAGGTATGGGACACCCCACCGCAGGACTGGGCGGCAGCGGCCCTGGAGCCTTTTGCCGGTGTCACGGACGACCCGGCTCGATGGGCACAGAAATGTGTCAAGGACTACGGGGCAGAGATGATTGCCCTTGAGATGGTCAGCACTGACCCCAATGGTCTCGACCGCGGGGCAGATGAGGCAGCGGCAGTGGTAAAAAAGGTTGCCGATGCTGTCAGCGTCCCTTTAATTGTCTGGGGCACGGCCAATCACGAGAAGGATACGGCCGTATTAAGAAGCGTCTGTGAGGTCTGCCAGGGGAAAGACCTGATTATCGGGCCACTGGAGGAGGAAGACCACAGAAGGATCGGGGCTGCCGCCCTGGCCTATCACCATACGGTAATTGCCTCCTCCCCAATTGATATCAACCTGGCAAAACAACTTAATATCCTGCTGGGGAACCTGGGGGTGCCGGATGATCTGATTATCATGGATCCCACCGTCAGCAGTATCGGCTACGGCA
>JBDRFO010000155.1:0-5047 GCA_043818655.1 Chloroflexota bacterium | reverse complement strand
CCGGCATTGTGTGGAAAAAAGTCATCCCAGATGATACAATTCCTTCCATAAAATCATGAAAAAGAGGGGGAAAGCATGGAAGCAAAGATAGTCTATTTTGATAGTCCGGGTAAGGACAATACGGATGCCGTTTTTGATATTGTGAATGCGCGGATAAAAAAGGGTGGTATCAAGACAGTTGTGATCGCATCCACCGGGGGGAATAATGCGGTTAAAGCCGTCAACAGCCTGAGTGGTGTGAAGGTGGTCGCGGTGGCGCACAATACCGGTTTTCGTGAGCCGAATGCCCAGGAGTTTACCGAGGAGAACCAGAAGCTGGTTCGGAGCAAGGGGGGAGAGGTCTTCATCGGCACGCATCTTTTCAGCGGTCTTTCTGCGGCGATGCGCAAGAAGTTCAGCACCATTGAAATCGGCGATGTTGTTGCCAATACCCTTCGCATCTTCGGGCAGGGCATGAAGGTCGTTTGCGAGGTGTCCGTGATGGCGGCAGATGCCGGTCTGGTGAGCACCGAGGAGGACTGTCTGGTCATTGCCGGTACCGGCCGTGGTGCCGACCTTGCCGTCGTGCTGCAGCCGGCGACATCCAGCAGCTTTTTTGATCTCAAGGTGAAAGAGATTCTCTGCAAACCCCTTTTGTAAGCCTGCCGGATTTTGCTTATCTGTCATGATCGCTGGAATACCGGCTACTGAGAAACCGGGGGAAATAAGTCTGGTATTTGAAATTCCTCCTCTCCTGCACCGGGGAGAGGAGGGAAATTAATCGGTATAAGGGGAGATGTATGAAAATAGTGCGTTTTTCCGCAGGTAAAAAGACAGGATACGGCATACTGAGGGGTCAGAGCATCCAGGCGATTCAGGGAAAGCCATTCCGTTTTATCCGGATGCTTGATAAGTTCTATAGGCTGAGTGATGTCAGGCTGCTGGCGCCGGTGGCGCCCGATAAAATTGTTGCCGCCGCCCTCAACTACCACAGTCATATTGCCGAAATGAAAGAGAAAGAGCCGACCTCTCCCGTGTTCTTTCTCAAACCGTCCACAGCGGTCATCGGGCCTGATGCTGACATCCGCTACTACTCTGATTTGACCAGGCTTGACTATGAAGGGGAGCTGGGTGTCGTGATGAAGAAAAAAGCATGGCAGGTGCCCGTTTCTGAGGCGCTTTCGTATGTGCTTGGCTATACCTGTGTTAATGACGTGACCGCACGCGACCTGCAGGCGAAGGGTGGCCCCTGGACACAGGCAAAAGGGCTTGATACCTTTGCCCCTGTTGGTCCCTATATCGAAACAGACCTTGACCCCGGCGATGTGGTGGTGGAGACCTATCTCAACGGGGAGAGAAAGCAGCAGGGCAACACAAAAGAGCTTATCTTTTCCGTCTCTGAGCTTATCAGCGCAATCTCGCGTGTCATCACCCTTTTGCCCGGCGATGTTATCGCGACCGGTACGCCTGAGGGGATAGGCCCCATGTTCCCCGGTGATACCATCGAGATAAGGATACCGGCTGTCGGTGTGCTCAGAAATCGGGTGGGGGGGGATAGGGACTAATAATTTTACTAACTGTCTGCTACGGGTGACGGAAGGTCAAATAGTCTGGCACGCTTAAGTGGGGATGGTATTGGTATTCTCCCTTTTAGCCATAACTTACCTCCCTTATTGTGGACATATAAATAATGCGAGAGCACTGCTGAACTGAAGAAGAAAGCCAGCGGTCATAATCCACAAACCGTATTTCGCTACTTTGGATTGTCGAAATAAGGCTTGCACTTTGGGCATATTGCGAATGGACTTCTCATACTCTTCGCTGCCCGGAGGACCACCTGATGGCAGAATTACTGTACCCTCGCTCAAGATTTCGCCCTCGTTTTTAATTGCTGTGACGGCTAGCATACAAGCCCCCAAAAAACCCGCGAATAGACCGACCAATCCTACTATTGACCACATTTATATTACTCCTGTTCAGATATTGATGTAACCACTATATCAGGATTAGGCTACACAATCAGCCAGCTTATTCATATATATTTTTGCTTTCTCGGCATATCACCCATGATATACCGGATTTCTTTAAGACATTGCCCTTACCACTTATTCTGATGCACCCGCTCCGCATTAAAGCGGTTTCCCGGGGGTTTCTCCTCTGCCGGGTAGCCGATGGCGATAATACCGAGGGGAATTACCTTTTCCGGCATTCCAAGCAGTTTTTGCACCTCTTTGTATCGTGTCTCACCGGGGTAGACACCCAGCCAGACAGCGCCAAGCCCTCTGGCGCGGGCGGCAATTAAAATATTCTCTGTTGCCGCCGAGCAGTCCTGTATCCAGTAGGCATCGGAGAGCGGAGCGGTATCGCCGGCGACAACAATTGCCACCGGTGCCTCAAGAAGCATCTTTGAGTAAGGATGGAATTTCGGGATTTCATCAAGGATTTTATGGTCGGTGACCACAAGAAAATGCCAGGGCTGTTCGTTGCGTGCCGAAGGTGCGCTCATTGCGGCATGAAGCAGCTCCTGTACCAGACTTTCCGGCACCGGCGCTCCGGTGTATTTGCGGATACTCCTGCGGGTAAGAATCGCCTCCATTGCATCCATTTTATTAACTCCTCCGGTTGATGATTTCTCTATCGCAAGACGGAATTCTAACCCTGTTTGCAAAATCCGTCAATGCCTCTGCCGCATCAGTAATGCTATAATTATACTTTAAGCGAGGGGAAATATTTTTCATAAGATTTGTCCGTCCAAAAACCATAAACGGAGTTGCAAATGATACTGCAGGTATTTGGGTTTAGCATCGGCATTGTCAGCATGGTTGTCTGGTTTGTTGCCATTATTCCTTTTCTGGGATGGATTAACTGGTTCAATATCCCTTTTGCCGCCATCGGTCTGGCTTTGAGTATTGCCGGGGTAGCCGGCAGCAGGCGTTCGGCGGCGATCGGGATTACCGGCATTGTTCTATGCTCTGTTGCCGTATTCTTCGGCGCCATGCGCCTTCAGGCGTGCGGCGGCATCATTTGAACCTGAACACAGGCTCATGATAACATTACCTCACAAATGGAAAATATCAGGAATTTCTGCATTATTGCCCACATTGACCATGGTAAATCCACGCTTGCCGACCGTATCCTGGAGATGACCGGAGTCATCCATACCGAGAATAACGAGCAGGTGATGGATAACATGGAGCTTGAGCGCGAGCGGGGGATTACCATCAAGGCAAAGGCGGTCAGGATACCATACCGGTCGGGAGACGGTAAAGAGTATGTGATGAATCTGATTGACACGCCGGGGCACGTGGACTTTAACTACGAGGTCTCACGGAGTTTGAATGCCTGTGAGGGGGCCATCCTGCTTGTCGATGCCTCGCAGGGCGTGGAGGCGCAGACCATTGCCAATGCCTATCTTGCCATTAATGCCGGGCTGGAAATTATCCCGGTCATCAACAAGATAGATTTGCCCAACGCCATGGTTGATGACTGCAAGCTGCAGTTGGAAGAGATGCTTGGCATCCATACTGAAGACGTTTTACTCATCTCCGCCAAGAACGGCACGGGGGTTGCAGAGCTTCTCGATGCCGTCATCACAAAGATACCGCCACCCGGAGGCAGTGCCGGTGAGCCGCTCTCATCGCTTATCTTTGACTCCTACTATGACTCTTATCGCGGCGTTATACCGCACATTCGTATCTTCTCCGGCAGTATCGCCCCGCATGATAAAATCATGATCAGGTCCACGGGCAAGATATTTGAGGTTGATGAGGTCGGGCATTTCTCCCCGGAGCTTATCCCCTGCAGCCGGCTTGAGGCCGGTGATGTGGGCTACATGGGGGCAATCATCAGGGATGTGGGGGATATTCGGGTCGGCGATACCATCATCTCACCGGAGCATCCGGAAACCCCTGCCATCCCTGGTTTCCGTCACCCGCAGCCGATGGTCTTTTGCGGTTTGTATCCTGTTGTCAGCAGTGACTACGGGAAGCTGGGTGCGGCGCTGGAGAGATTCTGTCTTAACGATTCATCCATTACCTATGATAAGGAGACATCGGCGGCGCTGGGGCATGGCTACCGTGTCGGTTTTCTTGGTATGCTGCACATGGAGATTACCATTGAGAGGCTGAAGCGTGAATACAGTCAGGAAATCATCGCCACCATGCCCTCGGTCATCTACCGGATAATTACCATCAGGGGAGAGGAACTCATGATTGACAACCCGTCCCGATTCCCTGACCCGCAGATGATCGACCGCATTGAGGAGCCGATTATCAGGGCGGAGATTATCGTTCCACCCGATTACATCGGGCCGGTCATGGAGCTGTCCGAGAACAAGCGTGGGACAATGGTGAACCTGACGCACCCCGACAGCAAGAGGGCTGTCCTCACCTATGATTTCCCTCTGGCGGAGATGGTTACCGGTTACTATGATAAACTCAAGACGGTAAGCCGGGGCTATGCCAGTATGGACTATGACTTTCGTGGCTACCGCTCCGGAGACCTGGTAAAGGTTGATATCTTGGTTAAAGGGAGCATGGTTGATGCCCTCTCGTACGTTGCGACCAGAAATGATGCCGTCTCCAGGGCGCGGGTGCTTATCCACCGGCTGCGGAAGCTTATTCCGCGACAGCTTTTTGAGATACCCCTTCAGGCAGCCATCAACAGCCGGGTCATCGCCAGGGAGGATATTGTCCCCCTGAGAAAAGATGTCCTGGCAAAATGCTACGGCGGCGATATCACGCGCAAAAGAAAACTCCTTGAGAAGCAGAAAGAGGGGAAGAAGAAGATGAAGATGATCGGTCAGGTTGAGGTGCCCCAAGAGGCTTTCCTGCTCCTACTCAAGATGGAAGATTAGGTGCGGGGACTCTACGTCCATATTCCGTTCTGTGTGAAAAAGTGTGCCTACTGTGATTTCTACTCTCTCCCAAATTGTTTAGACTTAATTGATTCATATATAGATGCCCTGTTCATTGAAGCGGAACAATACTCAGGTATGACGTTTGAGACCTTTTACATTGGAGGCGGCACCCCGAGTCTGCTTGGGGCTGGCGGCATCAAGAGGCTTGTT
>JBDRFO010000154.1:0-2023 GCA_043818655.1 Chloroflexota bacterium | reverse complement strand
CTGGTGCTTCACACCAGCGGCGATAGCGCAATCGGTCACATTGTTGATGTCATCTGCCGTCACGGCAGCGAGATAAAGACAATACATACCATCGAACCATCGCTGGAGGATGTTTTCCTGCACCTGACCGGACGCGCGATGCGCAATGAGGCAACGGGAAAAGTGCCCTCCGGCAAGGTAAGCCACCGGACACGGCGCGCCGGAAGAAGGGTAAGATAGCCCGTGGATGGGCGCAAGATGGGACACATGTTTCACGGGATAAAAGAGACCCTGCTGGATAGCTACCGCATTGGCGTAAAAGACCTCCGTGAGCTTTTGCGGGACAGGATGATGCTTGCCTCCTTCATCGTGATGCCATTATTCATGATGCTCATCACCGGCTACATTTTCCCCTCGCAGAGGACGCTTGCCGATGTCCCACTTGGCATTGTGAATCAGGATACCGGCAGGCTGAGCGCCCTGATAATTGAGCCACTCGCACAGATGAGAACCAGTGGAGGGAAGGAGATGTTCTACCTGACCGCGCTATCAGACCTCGATGAAGCCACTGACCGGATCAAAAACCAGCAGATTAGCGGCGCCCTGCTCATCCCGGCAGACTTCTCCGACCGGATTGTGAGCGGCACCCAGGGGGCAGTAACCATTATCACCGACCAGTCAAACCCCCAGATTTCTGCCCTCCTGACGACCACGCTGGAGAAGATTATGGCTGATATCTCCGCCGAGGCGGGCAGAGGGGAAATTGCCGGCCTTCTGCCAGAGCTACCCAACCCCGAAACCGTCACCAGACCCTTTGTTGTCAGAACAGAGGGGATCGTTCCGGGCAAGCCAAACTACTTCCAGTTCGTTGTCCCCGGCGTCATGTGCATGATCATCACCTTCGCTGTCCTCATGGGCATCGCCGCCTCAATCACCCGCGAGCGAGAGGACGGCACCATTGACGGCATCATGATTGCCCCCATCAGCCGCCTCGCCATCATACTTGGTAAGGTGTTCTCCCAGACCGTAAGAGGACTGCTCCAGGCGGCAATCGTCCTCAGTTTGGCTATGCTTCTTTTTGGCGTCGTGATTCACGGGAGCATCATCCTAGTTATCTTTCTCCTCCTGCTGGGTGTCTTTTCTTTTATCGGGCTTGGTGTCCTTGTCTCCAGCCTGGGGGAAAGGCAGGAGACCGCCACAACCGTCATGGTCACACTCCAGTTCCCGATGCTCTTCCTCTCCGGTGTCTTTTTCCCCATCCAGCAGATGCCCGGATTTGTCCAGGTTATCTCAAGAGCGGTGCCGCTGACCTATGCCGTGCAGGCAATGCGCAAGGTCATCGTACTTGGTGCCGGCATCAGGGAGGTGCTGCCGGAGATTGCCGTCATGGCAGTCTTTGGCACAGTGATGCTGATAATTGGGGTTAAGGTCTTTAACCGGGCAATGACGCGATAAAGATATTATAATTTATGCCTTCGTTGAAATCTAAAAAAATTACTGCTAAACTTGAACCAAATACAATTATAGATAGTAAGAAACTCATGGAGAGAATAGGATGTTCTTAAAGTCTATTGAGTACACTCAATTTGAACAAACACCAAAGCAATGGAAACTTGAAGGATGTACACTTGGAGCCATTAACCTCATTGTTGGGAAAAATGCAACAGGTAAGTCCAGAACATTGAATATCATAAAAAGCTTAGCGAACCTATTGGCTGGAGAACAAAAGCTAACATTTATTTCTGGTGATTATGAGGTTGTTTTTAACAATGATAGTAAGACAATCAATTTCAGCCTGAAATACCAAGACAACAAAGTTATTAAAGAAAGGCTAGACATTGATGGTAAAAACCGTTTGGATAGAGGAGCGGATGGCTCAGGAACAATATACTACGAGAAAGAAGGGAAAATGCTTGACTTCCAAACTCCACAGGATGAATTAGCAAGTGTGGTCAGAAGAGATTCAATTCAGCACCCATTCTTGCAGGATTTAAACAACTGGGGTAAGTCATTGAGACACTACAATTTTGGGACTGATTTAGGC
>JBDRFO010000153.1:0-6955 GCA_043818655.1 Chloroflexota bacterium | reverse complement strand
GGGGAGGTTCTGGAGGTGGTGGCTGATGATGCGGGCATCAAGCTGGATATGCCCGCATGGTGCCGGGCCACCGGACATGAATGCCTTACAATGATTTCTAAGGTTGCCCCTTGTATCGCTGTCCTTGAGAGACAACACTGGCTTGACCTAAAGCGAGATAACGAATTTTCCGTTCCTGTATAACAGCTCATCGTCCACCCATATCTCACCACCCTGCCTCAGGTCACAGATCATGTCCCAGTGAATTGCCGACTCGTTCTTGCTGCCCGATTGCGGGTAGCCGGCACCGAGCGCCATATGAAAGCTGCCGCCGATCTTTTCGTCAAACAAAATCTGGCGGGTAAAACGCGTGATGCCCTCGTTGGTGCCAATGGCAAACTCACCGACACGCCTTGAACCTTCATCGGTATCAAGCGTCCTGAGCAGGAAGTCCTCGTTTTTCTCGGCCGTTGCCCTCACCACACGTCCCTCTTCGAACCAGAGACGCACACCGGTTACCTCCCGCCCCTCGTGAATCGCCGGGTAAGAGAAACAGACATGACCGCTGACACTATCTTCGACGGGGCCAATGAAGACCTCGCCGTCGGGCATGTTGTGATGACCGTCACAGTTTATGAAAGGACGCGAAGCGATACTGAGGTGCAGGTCGGTCTCCGGGCCGATGACATGAACCTTCTCTTTGCCCTTGAGCCAGTCCACAATCTTTTTCTGCTGTGCGGAGAAGCGCCGCCAGTAGCCGATGGGGTCATTCAGATCGGGCAGGCAGGCACCGTAGACAAAGTCTTCGTATTCAGAAAGGCTCATCTCGGCATCCTGGGCATAGGCATTGGTCGGGTAAAGCGAGACCGTCCAGCGAAGCTCCCCTTTCGCCGAGCGCTGCATAAATGTCTTTCTCAGTTCGGTGAATGCCCGGTTATGGAGCACCATCCTGGCGGGGTCGACATTGCTCAGTGACCTGGTATTTTCATCGCCGATAATCGAGATGCGCACGTCGTATGTCTCCATGATGAGCTTTGTTGGCGGGGGGACATGCTGCAACTGCTCATCGGAGGCGTATTTGTAAAACAGTTCTTCCGTGCCGGGGAGAAATACGAGCATCAGGGGATGACCTCCTGCCCTGAGCACCTCAGCATAGATCGCCTTGAGCAGTGGCTCAGCGGCAACACCCCCGTTGATGACTACTTTTTCCCCGTGACGCACCGCAACGGAATAGTTCACCAGAAGTTCGGCCATTTTCTGAACTTTTTGGTCGGTCACTTTATTTTTCTCCTCGGATAAAATCTGATAGCATATTCTAATCCAGAAACATCCGGGAGGCAACTCTGTTCAGGACACAGGAGAGGGTATCGCAAGTTACAACCAGTTGTGCTATGATAGCTTTAAAAAGCAGGAGGGGTAAATTGAAGATCACCAATGTACGTCTCAGAAAATTCGAAGGTACTTTGCCTGAGCCTCCGTTTGTGAGGGAAGAGAGGCTGCGTCAACCCCCGGACATCTATCCTGAATTCAAGGCACGAAGACAGATGTTTGGGCGTTCTACGGCGCAGGCTACGGCGGGGCCCCACAAATTCAGCCGCATCTTTGTGCAGATTGATACGGATGAGGGTGTCAGTGGTATTGCCGGGCCGGTGGGTGCCCTTGGCTCTAATGCACCGTCTTTCTACATTGAGACTGCTATTAAGCCTTTGCTTGTGGGGAGAGACCCGATTGCCTCCGAGCTTTTGTGGGACCTGATGTACCGCGTCAACACCGCCGGACGCAAGGGTGACTACATGCGTGCCATGAGTTATGTTGACATCGCTTTGTGGGATTTAAAGGGGAAGTGGGCAGGGAAACCGGTGCTCCGTCTTTTCGGCGGGCCGGTGCAGGAAAAAATCCCGGCATACATCAGCGCCCTTGGCTACTCCCTCGAACCGGAGAAGGTAAAGGCGAAAATCCGGGAGTATAAGAAAGAAGGGTATACTGCTTCCAAGTGGTTCTTCACCGAGGGTCCGACGGATGGCCCTGAAGGTGAGCGGAAGAACATAGCACTGATGGAAGCCCTGCGTGAGGAATCCGGGCCGGACATGAAGATCATGATTGATGCCTGGAAGAGCTGGGATATTCCTTACACCCTGAAAATGGCGGATATGCTTGGGGAATATGACCCATACTGGTTTGAAGAGCCGCTTATTCCAGACCGGGTTGAGGACTTTGCCGAGCTGACTGCCGCCTGCCCGGTGCTGATTACCACCGGTGAGCAGGAGTACACCCGCTGGGCTTTCCAGCTGATGATGGATATGAAAGCGGCGGATATTTACCAGCCGGAACCCGTCTCCAGTGGTGGCATCAGTGAGGTCATGAAGATATACCACATGGCTTCAGCACGTGATGTGCCGGTTGTTGTCCATTGTGGTTCTTTACATGCCAATCTTGCTTTATCCTTCGCCCAGAATGCGGTGACAGCACCAATGATGGAGTACCTGGTGCTGAGCCAGCTGGGAGAAACGCAGCACTTCTTCAAGAATCAGGTTAAGCCGGTAAACGGCTATTTCTATCCGCAGGACGTCCCCGGGCTTATTGAGCTTGACGAGAGCAAGATCGAGCGCGCCACCGATGTTACCTGGCAGATGGTCGAAAAATAGCGCTATTAAAGAAAGCATAATCCGGTAAAAAGGGGAGGGGTATCTTTATGTAAAGATACCCCTCCTTATTATTTGCGATATGATACCCGGTTACAGGTTGTATTCGATATGAAGCTCTTTCGCCAGTTCTTTCAGCGATGCCGTCACGACGGGGTCAAGGGGGATGCCGCTGTCTCTTCTTTCCTTTCCGATTTCATGCTCTTTCTCCCCCGCCAGGAAAATCCTGTTCACGCCTGCCATCTTGGGCAGGGCATGATACGCTTTTGCCAGCCCATCAATGCCCTTTTTAAATTCTTCAATCGGCATGAAACCGCTCACACGGAGGGCGCCAAAGAAATGGTTACACCTTCCCTGGCTCCCCGGCTCACCCAGTATCTCGATGCTTGAGAGCGAACCGGAAAGGATGCTGCTTAATATATCCACCGCGACCGCCAGACCAAATCCCTTGTATAACCCTAACTCCGGTGTGCCGCCAAGGGGCAGCATGGCACCTTTTACCTCGAAGTAGCGTTTGGGGTCGGTGATCGGCTGCCACTCACTGTCCACTGACCAGCCTGCCGGGATGGGTATGCCCTTTCTCAGGGCGGTCTCGACCTTGCCGGCGGCAACCACCGTGGTTGCCATATCCAGCACAAAGGGGGCTTCATCTGCTGCCGGGATGGCAATGCTGATGACGTTAATCGGGCCTCCCCTGCCCTTACCTCCCGGAACCGCCATGTCTTTGCCGCCGGTCGAGAGGGATATGCCAATCATATCGTGGGGCAGCGCCATCATGGCATAGCTGGCACCGGCGCCGTAGTGGGTGCTGTTGCGGACAGTAACAAAGCCGGCACCGGTCGCCTCAGCCCGCCTGATGGCTTCCGTCATCGCCCGGTGACCGACAACAAAACCCAGCCCTCTATCACCGTCCATAATGGCTGTTGCCGGGGCATTACTGAAAAGCTTGATCTCTGGTTTAACATTAATCAGCCCTTCCCTGATGCGTTTGATGTAGAATGGCGCCAGATGGGCAACGCCGTGGGATTCAACCCCCCTCAGGTCAGTCGCCACCAGTATCCTGGCTGTTGTCAGGGCATCCTCTTCCGGAACCCCCATTTTTTGTAGTGCCCTGCTGGCAAAAACGGCCAGCTTCTCCGGGTCAACGATTGCGCCTTGTGTCGCCATTGGTCTCCTCCTTGTTGCCGGGGCTAACCCCGGCAGATAAGAATCGCCATTAACGCCCGTAGGGGCGGTATTTCTCCCGTGCTTCTTCCGCCTCCGGTTCTTTCGCAGCAGGACCCTGTGGCGTAAGAAGCCCCCTCATGCCTTTTGCCTGTTGCTGACACCACTCGTAAATAACCCCGATGTCCCAGCCGATGCAGAAGTGACGCACACCCATCTCAAGGAATGGTTTTGCCAGCGTGAAGCTGGTAATCTCCACCCTTGGTGCAACACCTTTTTTAAGCGCCTGTTCTATCACGTAGCGATGAACATCCTGCACCCCGGTGCTCGCCGCCTGTCCGGGCTTGCCGATGCTGATGGCGTAGTCGTTCGGCCCGAATTGCACCATATCCACACCTTTGACGGAGAGGATTTCTTCAAGATTCTCCACCGCACCCTTTTTCTCAATCATGAGGGCAATCACGACATCGTTCATTGCCTTTGCCCATGCCGCGGAGCCGCCCTCAAGCACGTAGCCGGCATTGCGCCGCATGCTTGCCCCGTGCGTTCCCCCGGCCTCCGGTGTCTCCGGTCTCACAAGACGAATGCACTTCCTGACATCATCTGCCGAGCGGCAGTCGGTGAAAAGCACATTCTGGATACCGGCATCAATTGCCCTCTGGGCAATGAACCCTCTTGTCTCTTCCTCAACCTTCATCATGGCGGACATGTTCGGGAAAAGCTCAACGGCACGTCCGAAATTGTCCATCTGCTCCAGGCTGAATGATGAGTATTCACCGACGTATTCAATATAGTCAAAAGCCCCGGCATGACCGATGACCTCGACAATCCCGGGCCACGGGATTATTACATGTGTCCCCAGCGTTGGTTTCCCCTGATTAAGAAGCTCTCTCAGGCGGTTTTTGCGCATTGGCTCTCTCCTTACTGGTTATCTCATTTATCATAGCATTAAGCATCGGGGTAATGTAAGATAAAAGCGCCTATAAAAAATCAGGGTATCAAAATGTTTGGTTTTTTGGTACCCTGATTTCTGAGGCAAAGATAATTCCCGGCTAAGACAGCTTGAGAATGCGTTTCAGGTTTGCGACGGTGGTTACGGCTATTTCCTCCGGACTGGTGCCCCTGATGGCGGCAAGCTTCCGGACAACAAGGCTAACTGATGAAGGGGCGGTAAGCTCGTCAACCGCTGCCGAGTCTGTTTCCGTCAGGAGACGGTCAGGCGGGATGGCGGCGACCATCGCCGGCATATGGGGCAACTCCTTCACCACGAATCCCCTGACGCCGATCGAGATATAAAAGCCAAGGTCAAGCCAGTCTTTGAGTACCGGTAAATCACCGGTAAAGCCGTGGGCAATGCCTTTCAGACCTGATGCCACCTCTTTACGCATGATCAACATCATGTCTTCGTGGGCTTCCCTGGAGTGGACATCGACGGGAAGGCCCCTTTCTCTGGCAAAGGATGCCTGGTAGGCGAGAAGCTCCTTTTGGGTCTCTTTCGTCTGCGGGTTACGGGCGTAGTCCAGTCCTATCTCGCCGATGGCGACAACATGCTTGCTTCCGGCAAGCTCCGCGAGACGCTTTTTTATCTCATCGGTTGGCGGGACGGCATTCCAGGGGTGAATCCCGATGCTGGCGACGATTTCGCCGTGGGACTCAGCATTGTGAATCGCCATTGCCGAGGATTCCAGGCTTTCGCCCACATGCATGATGATACCAACGTTGTTTTCCCTTGCCTGCTTCAGCACACCTTCAAATTGCTCCGGCTTCACGCCGTGCAGGTGGCAGTGGCTGTCAGAGATAATCATTTTTTCTCTTCCTCCTTCCGGGATTTTTTCATACATTACAATGATTCTGTTTTTCTGTCAATCAGGTTCGTGACATCCGGTTTTGTATCCGATTAGTTTTTCCCAATCCTGGTTATCTTAACATGAATTTGCGGTTACTGGGCAGTACGATTTCTACGTCAAGAAAAAGAATCCCTTTATTTGAGATATGGTTCCTTCGACAAAAGCGCTGGATAAAACATCCGGTGAGGGCGAAGTAACCGTCACCGAAAGCAGCATTACCGACAGCTTCTCGGTAAGACAATAAATTCGTCTTTGCCTGTACTCTACTAGCCTCGATAAACGGAAAATCGGGGTGGCAGGAGTTTTATCTTGTTAGATTTTGACTGCAGCCCCCATATTGGTGAGCCTGAAGCCCTCCTGACCGGCGCTCCGGCAAAAATCAGAAAAGGCATCCGTCATATCAATATTGTGTGACAGGAGTATCCCGCCGGCTTTCAAATGTGCCCAGGCGGTGCGGTACTCCCTTAGCATGTTCCGGTAGGAATGCTCACTGTCGTGCAGGAAAATATCAATTGTCCCCAACTCCTCAAGAAGGGGAGGCAGTTTTTCGGAGCTTTTTCCCTGAATCAGATGCCACCGGTGTCTCAAATAGTCGGGGATTATCCAGCCGCTCTGTCTCTCTCCCTGTCTTTCCCACGATGCACCATCAGGCGCCGAATGCAGGGAGCGTCCGGGATAACGCGCAGTTTCTTCCCATGTCAGATCGATGGAATAGAGTTCACCATGCCCATTTTCCTGAAGGGCACAAAGGATATATGCGGATGATACGCCGCTTGCCACGCCGGTTTCAACCACCGCGTCGGGTTTCTGAATCCGGCAGAGGGTGTAGAGAACGGTACCGAGTGTCGTGCCGATGTTCATACTCCAGGAATAAAACTGCCTTCCGTGTGCGTTGCTCCGGTTCTCTGCGAAAAGATGGTTGAACTCTCTGTTTGATTCAATCTCGGTAAAATATGCCTGTATCTCTGACGCCGTAACTCCGGTCAGGTTTTTGATAAAGTCCAGACTGGTTCTCTCGATTTCATCTGTCATTTTTCTCCTGTGTTACTGTTATCCGCGAATGTCTGATTGTCAGTAACCAGACCAATTTATAGCACAAAACGTGCCTTCTCATCCATTTTCCCTTTTGGCATCTCCCTGATACAGTGGAATGATAACCGGATAAGATAGCCGCTGACAGGAGATTTCTTCCCCGGTGAAGTATATATATTATTTCCGGATACGCCAGATGCAATGGTGTAAATTGGTTGAAATGAATCTTGCCCGTGTGATACGCTGGACGAAAAATGAGCGAGGTTACGGAGATGGCGGGTTCGGATATTT
>JBDRFO010000152.1:0-6732 GCA_043818655.1 Chloroflexota bacterium | reverse complement strand
CAGTGTAGCTGGATAGTTATATCGTGACAAAGTAACGCTGTGGTTGGTGGGAATGATAAAGCAAATCACAGTACTTCTTGTCGATAATGAAGAAGTATTCCGCGAAGGGTTGGCCAAACTTCTGAAGGAAGAGCGAAACATTGCGATTGTTTTGCAGTGCCATAGCGGTAACGAGGCGATCAGAAAGAGCAAGGAATCCAGTCCGGATGTCGTTTTGATTGATAGTGAGATAAGCGAGTGTGATGCCCTGGACGCCGTCAGGGAAATTGCCCGGCACTCGCTTTTGACCAAGGTAGCCTTGATTTCCCGCCCTGAGACAGGCTTGAACCCTGTTGATGTCCTGAAAGCCGGTGGCAGGGGATGTCTTGCCAAGAATATCTCGATCAATGATTTGATAAAATCAATTGACCTGATCTCAAGTGGCAGGATTATCGTCTCGCCTCTTTTTGCCGAAAAGTTTCTCCAGGAGGTCAGTACGGAGAGAGACGGGGACGACAGGGAAGATGCCGAGAAGGAATCGGTTCTCTCGGAGCGGGAAATGGAGATTGTGCGGCTGGTGACGCGCGGGGCAACCAACAAAGAGATCGCGAGTGAGCTATTTATCGCAGAGAACACGGTAAAGGTTCACGTGAAAAATATCCTTGACAAACTGGAGCTACGAAACCGGCAGCAGGTGGCTGCTTACGCCGTGTTGCAGAACTGGGTAACAAGTAGCTCAGACATTGAAGAGGACTCCAATACATAGAGCCTGCCCCAAAAGTCGTATCCTCAGATAGGACACACTACCTGCTCAGATTCAGGAAAAGTCTTTTGCTAGCCAGCAGCTAATCCCAAAGAGCTATCTTCTCATCCAGATTCTTCCAAGAGGGTTACCGTAAGGTAACCCTCTTTTTTTCGCAAAATACCTCACGTTAGGAATGGTCAATGTGCAGAAACCGTTATAGAATTGCCTTAGATAAGTTTGATACAGACGACGAACAGTTCGCCCGGAAAAAACAGCGGTAATCAAACCGGAAGAGCAACTTCCAGAGAACCAATGACAGGGAGGAAATCGTTCTATGATGACGACGAAGCGAGCTGCAGAAAGGTTAAAGGAGGAACTGGCAAAGAGGTGCTTTGATGCCGACCTGGGTTTCAGGGTTACTGGAGGGAACAGCGAGCCGGGAAAGGAAATTTTCACGATGAAACTGGACAATAGACGCTCGGATGATGAAGTCATCGATGCACAGGGCATCAAGTTTTTCCTGGACCCATCGAGTGCTACCCTGCTCCGACATTGCCGGCTTGACTACCTGGAGAAACCTGTCCCGGGATTCCTGTTGAAAAACCCGCTCACGGGAGAGCGGGATACAAATCCAGGTAACCAGCATGAATAACATGGTTTTATGATACACCCCATTGCTGGATAAAATAAGGAGGTGAGCATAGATAGCGGGAAAGCCAGTACCAAAACTACCACGAAAAACCCGATAATCCCTGAGGAGGTGAATAATATGGATAACTGGAAGACGAATACAGGGACTGCTGTGGAAGAAACACCAGTTGCGGAAGAGCAGAAGATAGATTCTGCCGACAGGCCGTTACAAACAATCACGACAAGCAGTGTTGAGGAAAAGACACTACCACAGAAAATCATGACCGGATTAATGATAATCTTCATCATTGCAGCCATCATTGGTGTCGCCATATTTGCCGTCGTGTTTCTGGCCAACCAGCTTGCGGGCTAGGCATCAGCTGGTCGCAATCCGGTACTGATCGAGGAGCGGGCAGATCTTTATCCTCGCCGTGAGAAATATCGCAGGTAATAGTCTCCGGCTCAGGCAACTGAAGCCGGAAGAATAAGCAGGGGCTGCGGTTCGGGGAGATTCTTCGGACCGTAGCCCCTTAAGGTGCAAACGCAACGATGTAGTCTATGTACCCAGCCAGGTCGGATGACTGAGAAGTCATCCGGAAGCTCAGTATCCTTCAGACATGGGATGTTCCAACCCTCGCTATCGTTCTAACCTAGTCGGCGTCATTACGAGCGTCAGCGAAGCAATCCGTAAAATCCGGATGTGCGGAACGGATTGCTTCGTCGCTACTGCTCCTCAGAGTGACAGAGTGGATGTTTGTCATTGTTTTATCGCTTCTCATAATGACAATTCAGTTTCAGCCAAAACAGAACCTGTTTCGCCTGTTTGTTGCCACAGCAGTGCTGAGTCTGCTAAGATGCTGTTAGCTGGTCAGACCATCAGCCGAAAGGTATCGTCTCGCAAAGCCAGTTTCACACAAGCGGGATGAAATAAAAAGAAGATAGGGCAACACCACAGGATACCGGAAGTACCGCTGTGTGGCGGGCAGAAAGGGTGAATTAGCAGTGCCAGATGAGGCATCATGGTATCAGCTATCATCGGAAGATGTATTCCAGAAACTGGGCGCTGACAGGGCCGGGCTTACCTCAAGCGAGGCAAGAGACAGGCTGAATCAGTACGGCTATAACGAATTCAAGGTCCAGAAACCAAGTGTTCTCAAACGTTTCCTGTCCCAGTTTAACAACCCCCTTGTCTATATTCTACTGGCAGCCGCAGTCATTACCGGGGCTTTAACCCTGCGTGGCGAAGACATGTTGTGGGATACGGTCGTCATCGTCAGCGTTATTCTGATTAACGTGCTCCTCGGTTTTTTCCAGGAGGGAAAAGCGGAAGGGGCACTTGAGGCACTCAGAAAAATGATTGTCCCGGAGTGTGCCGTGCTCAGGGATGGCGAAGCGAAGGTCATCCTCACGAGAGAGCTGGTACCGGGGGATGTGGTTCTGCTGTACAGCGGGGACAGGGTTCCTGCTGATTTACGCCTGTTCTTCACCAAGGAGATGAGCACCAGCGAAGCTGTCCTGACGGGTGAATCCACGCCAGTCGCAAAGTGTACCGAACCATTTCCGAAACCAAACCTGTCTCTAGGAGACCAGCGCAACATCGCCTTCAGCGGCACCTTTGTTGCCCGTGGCTCGGCAAGAGGGATGGTGATCGCCACCGGGGAGAAAACCGAGTTCGGCAAGATTGCCCGCCTGGTGAAGGAGACCCGCAAAACAGCCACCCCGCTGCAGCGGAAGATCGCAGATTTCACCCGGACGATTATCATCGGCATCCTCTTTCTGGGTGCGCTTAATTTTTTCCTGGGGTACCTTGTCGGCTTTAGTCTTGTTTACAGTTTTCTGGCATCGGTTTCCCTCATCGTTGCCTCGATACCGGAGATGCTGCCGATGCTGGTAACCTCAATCCTCGCCCTGGCATCAGCCGCCATGGCGAAGCGAAACGCCTACATCAGAAGATTACCCGCCGCCGAAACGCTCGGCTGCACGACCGTTATCTGCTCGGATAAAACCGGCACACTCACTAAAAACGAGATGACCGTGGTGCGTGTCTATGCCGGGGGAAAAGACTACAAACTGAGCGGTGTGGGCTATGAACCAAACGGACAGTTCGCCACTGCATCCGGGGTCATCAATCCGGCAGAGGGGCACAACGCTCTCATGGAAACCCTGCGGGCGGGCTACCTGTGCAACAACGCGACGCTGGTGAAAGATGAAAATGAGCACCATGTTATCGGAGACCCCACCGAGGGGGCTTTAATGGTTTCTGCCGCCAAGGCGGGTATTACGGAAAAGTCGGAAAGACTGGACGAGATACCCTTTGAGTCCGAGAACATGTACATGGCGACCCTGTACGAAAGCCAGCAGGACAATGTCATCTACGTAAAAGGCTCACCGGAGGTCGTCCTGAAGATGTGCCGGAGCCAGCAGACCGATACGGGCAGCGAACAGTTAAATATTGAGGATATCCTGAAAAAGGCTGACGAGATGGCAGGAGAGGCGTTAAGACTGCTGGTGATGGCTTACAAGACCGCCCCTAAGGGGAAGAAAACGCTGGCGCCGGCAGATATGAGCGGGCTGGTTTTCCTCGGTCTGCAGGGGATGATCGACCCGCCGCGGGAAGAGGCGGTTGATGCCGTGCGCCGATGCAAAACAGCCGGAATCAGAACAATTATGATCACCGGTGATCACGTGCTGACGGCAAAGGTTATCGCGCGGCAGATCGGGATTACGGATCGCGGTGACGATGATGCCTTAAACGGGGAAGAACTGGCGCGGATGAGCGACGAAGCGCTATACGAAGCCGTTGACCATGTTTCCGTTTATGCCCGGGTCGCCCCGGAGCACAAGCTGAGAATTGCCCAGCAGCTCAGAAAGCGGGGGCATATCGTGGCGATGACGGGTGACGGGGTAAACGATGCCCCTGCTCTCAGGGCAGCGGATATCGGCATTGCGATGGGCATCGCCGGTACCGAGGTAAGCAAGGAGGCGGCTGCCATGATACTGACCGATGACAATTTTGCCAGTATCGTGGGTGCGGTGGAAGAAGGCAGACACGCCTGGAACAACCTGGAAAAGGCAATCCTCTATACCCTGCCAACCAACGGTGGGGAGGCGCTCCTGGTCATGGGGGCAATACTGGCGGCGCCATTTATCGCCCTTTTTGCGCTGCGCCTTCCCCTGGAGCCGATACAGATACTGTGGATCAACCTGTTTGACTCGGTATTTCTCACCATGCCCCTTATGATGGAACCAAAAGAAAAGGGACTGCTTGAGCTTCCGCCTCGCAATCCCGGCTTCAGAATCGCCAACCGCCTCTTCTTTGAAAGGGTCGGCCTGGTTTCGGTACTCATGGCGGTTACCGGCTTTACCGTCTTCTGGGGCTTCGGACATTCCGCCCTTACCGCAAACGATTTAATCCTGACCCAGGCGCAAACAGCAACCCTGATCAGCGTCACCATGGTGCATATCGGCTACCTGCTGACCGCTCGGTCAACGCTGAAGACGGCTTTCAGTCTGAATCCCTTCGCGAACAGGTGGATTCTGGGCGGGGTGGCGATAACCATCGCCGCAAACCTGGCAATTGCGTATGTTCCCCTGATGAATGACATCTTCAGAACAGCGGCTTTCCCGGCAGGATGGTGGCCATATATTCTCCTGGGCTTACCGGCAGGCTTTCTTATCCCGGAGATAGACAAGCTGGTGGGGAGAAAGTTCCGGAAGAAGCCGGCTAACCCCGGTAGTTCTCAAGCTTCCCCTTAGACGAGATAGCTATTTGCAGGAGTGATTAACGCGGGAAAAATCCGGAAAGAGAGAAAATGATCAAACACTATGAACGTACTCAGGTCGGATATGTAATCATGGTTGCCCTTGCAGCGGGCCTGCTCCTGGTGGTACGCCTCATGATTACCAACGGCTTCAAGCCTGTCACACTGGGGGTCTCGATTCTGCTCGTCGGCTCTCTCATTGTATTTTCCAGCCTGAAGGTGATTATTTGGGACGATGTCCTTGAAATCCAGTTCGGCCCGGGCCCGATCAGGAAGAAGTTCCCGCTGAGTGAGATTGTCTCGTGCCAGACGGTAAAAATCCCCTGGTATTACGGCTGGGGTGTTCGTTTGACCCCCAGGGGCTGGCTCTACCGCGTCTCGGGATTCCAGGCAGTTGAGGTACTGATGAAAACAGGAAAGAGGTATCTTATCGGCAGCGATGCGCCGGGTGAGATTGAAGAAGCGATTCAGCGCACCAAGAAGGTAAAGCGCTTTTAACGACAGATCAGGGCGTCTTTACCATCCGCTTTTTTCGCGATATGCCCGCTACGTCGCCCTGGATTCGCGGCACAGCATCATCCCGGTTACTTATTCCCGTCCGGGAAGGCACAGGGAACAGGACACTTATCACAGTCAATGGTACACGGTTCAATGTGAATCGTGACATTGGTATGAGGCAACCGGCTGATAATATCCTGCTCCAGGTGGTCGCACATTCTGTGCGCTTCCTCTACGCTGGCATTCTTGGATAATACCAGGTGCAGGTCGGCATAACGCTCGCTTCCCGCCCGGCGCGTGCGCAGCGCATGGAAGTTAACCAGTTGGCTGCGATGTTCCATGATACATCTCCTGATGATGCCCTCTTCAAAATCAGGCAACCTGACATCAATTATCCCGCCAAACGATTTCCTCAGGATATCATAACCTACCTTCAGGATGATACAGGCAACCAGTAGCGCCACAAGAGGGTCAAAAATGGTGCGCCCGGTTAACTGAACCAGCACCAGACCGATTAAAACCGCGACCGAGCTCAGGATATCCCCGAACATGTGTCCGGCCTGTGCTTTGAGGACGAGTGAGTCCGTTTTTCGCGACACCAGCAAAATGTACCAGGCGATGAACACGTTCACCGCTATTGCCAGCACCGTTTCATAGATACCGAGGGTTACCATCTCGATGGTGGCACCGAGAGCCAGTCTTTGTATTGCCTCATATGCAATAAAGCCGCCGGCCGCAAATATCAACCCGGCGATAATGATACTGCTGATATCCTCGAACTTGCCGTGACCAAAGGGGTGCTGTTTATCCGCAGGCCTGCTGGAAAGCCTGATTCCAATAAGAGCGGTAACGGCACCCAGCAGGTCAAGTGTGCTGTGGACAGCATGGCCCTGACACTGATACTTCCTGTGATGATACTCGTTGCGACTTTAATCAGTATCAGCAGCACCGTACAGGCAATTGCCAGCTTCGCCGCATTCTCTTTACTCACCAACTTCATTTCTGTTTTGTTCCTTTAGGGCCATCCCCCAGTTCAGGATAAATATCCCATAATGTAAATAGACTATCCATAATTTACAAAAAAACCGCAGGACGTACGGTCCCACGGCTTCACTTCCG
>JBDRFO010000151.1:0-6066 GCA_043818655.1 Chloroflexota bacterium | reverse complement strand
CCCTAAATTCCGCGCGTCCGCTACCAAACCGTTCCTGTCGGTTAATGACCCGTTTTTGCTGCCCGCCCGCTCCTCAGAGTGACAATCCAAGTTATCTTCCCCATTTGTAGAAGTCATCACAGACAGCAGGTCGGCTGATTCTATCGCCCGGCGTTCTTAAAACCGGTATCAATCTTTCCAAACAGTCACGTCCTTTTATCTGCCTTTACATCCATCAAACCGGTTTGATAAAATGACTATGCTCAGGATTAACAAGACATGCGGTGTCAATAATACAGGAAAAGGAGGTAGTGTCGTGAGAGAGGCTGAACGTAATTACTTCCGTGACCTCTATGAAGTCGCCGCAGCAATCAATTCTGCCGGTACCTCAGACAGCGTCCTGAAATCCATCGTTGCCAACGTAGCGAAAGCGCTGAAAGCGAAAGGAAGCTCCATCATGCTGCTCACACCGGACAAGAAATCCCTGATTCACTCGATATCCTACGGGCTGAGTGAAGCCTTCACCGATTCAGGCCCGCGTTCGGTGGAGAAAAGCCTTCCCGAAACCGTCGTGGGTAAAGGCAAGGAAGCCATTGTCTATGATGTTGCCACCGAAGGAAACAGGGTTCAGTTCCCGGAGCTGGCAAAGAAAGAAGGCATCGTTTCCATTCTGGCTGTTCCCATGAGACTGCGGGATGATATCATCGGGCAACTTAGGGTTTATACGGCTGAGCCGCGCCATTTCAGTGATAATGACCGGTACTTTGTCCAGGCAGTGGCAAATCTGGGCGCGATTGCGCTGGAAAACGCCCGGCTCGTAGAATCCTCCCAGAATGCCTATGAGGCTTTAACCCGCGACTTCCTGAGCTTCAGATTCACACGGGGTGGGCCAACAAGATATTCCTGATCCCTGAGATACGGGGGCTTCTCTGTCCCCAAAATGTTCCTGCTCATATCTGGCTCCCGGAGATTTTCATCATTAACGCAGACCCGTTTTTGGGGCTGTCGCATGAGCGGCATATCGTATCAGCAGTCATCCTGTTAATCCATCTGCTCTCCCTCACATCCTCCTGCACCTAAGCCCGATGATCTACTAAATGAAGTAGAACCTGAGAAGTAACCTGACGGAACGGCGTTGATATGTCATTAACGTATTTCGCTCATCTGGTGCTGTGGTCACCGGGCTTTCTTTTTTCGTATCGTGTACACCTGTGTCACAGCAGGTCAGGCACCGGTGACAGGCGTCCGCATATCTCAATTATTATCCCCGCACGTAAGCTGTTTTTATTGTTATCTTTATCCATTCGTTTACCCTGATTCCCTTCCGGAGAAGTGTTAAATGGGAAGAGAGAACGATTGACATGAAAGATGGGGAGGGATTAGCATGCTATTTCACCTTCCAACCACAATCACGATACTGATTGATATTACCGCCTGGCTCGTCATTCAAGTGAGTGTTTCTTATGCAATGATCCACATTCCGCTCCATTCGTTCAATCCGGATGCCTGGATTTACCGACAGCGCAGGTGGGAAGCGGGTGGATTGGCTTATGTCAGGTTCTTCCGGGTCAGGGCATGGAAAAAGAGACTGCCCGACGCCGCCGACATATTTAAAATCGGATTTGAGAAGAAGCATCTGAAAAAGGTGGATGACCGGTATTTTGGAGAGTTTATCAAAGAAACCTGCCGCGCCGAGATTACTCACTGGGTAGCATTTCTCTTTACAACAGTTTTCTTTCTCTGGAATCTGTGGTGGGTCGGAAGCACGATGGTAGTATATGCTCTTGTCGTCAACCTACCATGTATTGTCACGCAACGATACAACAGGATAAGACTACAAGCGATCCAAAAACTGGCTTTCCCGAATCCGGGCGCGTCACGCGCTCTATCTCAAGATAATGAGTGTCCTGATAACTTCCAAGAAGAGTTATCGAAATGACAAGACGACAACCCGCACCAAACCAATCCCTCACTTAGCTTTTGGGTGTTTGCCTTACTGGTTGTCTTACCTGCTTCCAGCAGGTTTTCTTTAAGCGGCACCTCAACAACTTGTCTTTGGTTTTGCCAGGTCCAGCTTCTGACGCAGCCAGTTTTCATTGTAGCCGATGGCAAATTCACCATCAATATCAATTACCGGCACGGTCATCTTCCCGGTCTTATCGACCATCTCCTTGCGCGCCGCCTGGTCAGCAGCAACATTTGCTTCCTCAAACTGGATATTGTTGTCTGTAAGGAACTCCTTCGCCTTTTTACACCACGGTCAGGTAGGCGTTGAATAGACTTTAACCAACTGTGCCATCACATACCTCCACTGAGAGATTATCCCCTGCAAAACGGGTTTTCGAAGAGTAATTCTTACTGATATTATAGCAAATGCCGCTTGGCAATGCCAATTTGTATCTCTGGGCTGTATCGTCTTAACTGGGTTGATAACATTAGCTTTTCTGTCATTGCTTCGGGCTTTAGCCTCAAAAGTAGACGGTGCATTTTCAAATATGATAGGATTAGAAGTTATCCAGAAAGTCATTATTCTGAGATAGGGCATGTGACATGCTCAACATCGGAGGATTAGTTTTTCGGCAGGTTGTCATGATAAGTTATTAGAAGCTATCCGGAGATTAGGTCACGCCAGACTGAGCCAGTTCGATACCAGGATTTGATAAATCGACTTTCCTGATAGCCTGTTATAAAGGAGAGATAAAGTTAGCCTTATGGAGGTTCAGGCAATACGTTGTTACCCCGACCCGGTGCTGAGGCGAAGGGCAAAGAGGGTGCCGTCAACTGATGGCTCCGTGCAGAAGATTATTGACGACATGATCGCAACAATGCATACGGCAAACGGCGTCGGTCTGGCAGCACCCCAGATTGGCCTGTCGCTGCGCATTGCCGTATTGCAGATGCCGGAGGAGGAACTGATCGTTCTCATTAACCCGGAAATGGTCAAGCGGCGGGGGGAGCGCGAGATCGAGGAAGCCTGTCTCAGCCTTCCCGGTTACCGGGGACTGCTGAAGCGCTCTGAGTCCGTAACAGTCAAAGCGAAAGACCGCCGCGGCAAGGAAATCCGGCTCAAGGCAACCGGCCTTCTGTCCCAGGCACTGGAGCATGAGCTTGACCACCTTAACGGCATTCTGTACTTTGACCATATTGAAGACAGGGAAAACAATTTTTACCGGGTTGAAACAGTAGCTGAGGCAAACCATCAGGAAGACGGAGAGTAATAAACATGCCATCCGGTGAAGCAGCAAAAACCATCGTCCAGTGCGATTTTGACGGCACCATCACAATCGGAGATGTGAGTTTCATGCTGCTCGACGCATTTGCCGCGGGGGACTGGAGACAAATCCTGAAGGAATACCGTGAGGACAAGATACCGGTCGGTATTTTCAACTCCAGGGCATTTGCCATGGTTAAAGCAAGCCGCGCAAGCCTGGTAGCATACATGAGAGAGCGTGTGAAAATAAGACCGGGACTGCCTGAGTTGCTGGCATCCTGCCGGCACCGGGGATTCCGTTTTGTCATTGTCAGCAACGGTCTTGAATTTTATATCGAGACAATCCTCAGTGACCTGGGGATAAATGGTATTGAGGTACACGCCGCCCGCACCCTTTTTCATCCGCAGGGTATTGAAGCAAGCTACGTCGGGCCGGAAGGCAACATTCTTGAGGGTGGTTTCAAGGATGTCTATACCCGTCTCTTCCTCAGCCAGGGCTACCACGTTATCTACATTGGAGACGGTTTATCGGATTTTACCGCAGCGAAGCTGGCGCACCGGGTTTTTGCCGTTGACAGCCTCTACGACCGCTGCAAACAGGAAAATCTTGGCTGTGCTACCTTTGTTAACCTTGCTGACATTGCCGGGGAAATTGCGCTTCTGTAGCCCGAATTACCCCCCAACCCTTTTCCCGAAGATTTTGCTGCCGATCCTGACGATACTGGCACCCTCTTCAATCGCCACCCGGTAAGAAGCAGTCATGCCCATCGAGAGGTATTTCATCTCCACACGGAGCAAATCAAGCACTTTGAGTTGCTCAAAAAGCACTTTTGTTTCTCTGAAATAGGGCCTTAGCTCCGCGGCGTTGCTTAAGTCGGGGCCCATGGTCATCAGACCCATCACGCGGATATTGTCCAGACGTGCGACCTCTCTCACCAGCGCCTCCGTCTCTTCAGGGAGGACACCGCTTTTCTGCGCTTCCCTTCCGCTGTTCACCTCTATCAGCACCGGCATGATCCTTGAATCTTTCGCACAGTGCCTGTCAATCTCGGAAGCAATCCTGAGGCTGTCGACCGTTTCGATCAGGTCGAATATCCTGACCGCTTTTTGCACCTTGTTCTTCTGCAGATGCCCGATAAAATGCCATTTCGCCCGGTCGCCCACCGCCTGATGCTTTATGTCCGCTTCCTGGACGTAGTTTTCCCCGATAATCCCGGCACCAGCCTCAATTGCCGCCAGGACTTCTTCCGGGCTCCTGGTTTTCGCGGCAACCACCAGCATTACCCCTTCGGGAAGCTCCTTCAATATTCCCCTGACGTTTTGCCCGATCATCATTCGTTCAGAAGTCATTTATTTCAACCTGTTTACTCACGTGGCACGTTTATTTGCTGTCCCGGCGGTATTCACGAAATGTTCCGGAAACGCACCTTCCGCCACTATTTATACTCCCCGTCAACATTACCTGTCAACAGTCCTGCTGACCCGCATTCTCTCCTCAAGAGGCAGATTCCCAAAGGAAGGGAACCATGAGTTTGGCGAAAGCAAGAATCACCCGGATATGTGCAGGGACATGGTGACTGTGTTATACTCGTGGAAGGAAAAATCGCGGTGGAAGTCATCCGAAAACTCAATACCACAAGACAGAACACATTTCATGCCCGGATGAAAAATGTCGTTCCCTGATAATCTTACAGGTCTTCACCGGTAAAACCAGAATAAAAGGAGATTGATACGATGACGATGGTAAATTCTGTCCTTGGTCCCCTCGATACCGCAAAGCTCGGCTTTACCCTTTCCCATGAGCATATCATGGGCTCTGCACCCTGGGTGCTAAAGGATCTGCCTGAGCTTTTGGGGGAGAACCCTCTGGAGCGCGCCGTTGCGGATCTGAAAAAGGCAAAAGAGGGCGGTGTTGATACGATTGTGGATGCCACGACCATTGACCTGGGGAGGGATATCAACTTTCTGATTGAGGCTTCCCGCCGGAGCGGTGTCAATATCATCGCCTGTGCCGGCTGGTGGCTGGATACGCCGCGTTTCTTTGCCAGCATCACCGCCGACCAGCTTGCTGGGGTATTCATCCGGGAGATTGAGGTGGGAATTGCAGGCACCACCGTTAAGGCAGGGGTGCTCAAGTCCGCCAGTGATATGGCGGGGGTAACCGCGGACGAAGCGATGGTTCTGCGTGCGATCGCCCGGGCGCATCATAAGACAGGCGTCCCCATCGAATTACACTCTTACTCACCGGGACGCATCGGCGTACAGCAGCTTGCCATCCTGAAAGAAGAAGGCGTTGACCCGAAGCGGGTCAAGATGGATCACTCCAACGATACCCCTGATCTGGAGTATCTCCTCTGGCTCCTGGAGCAGGGATGCTATCTTGGTCTTGACCGCTACCCCGGACACAACTTAAGCCACGTTGCCCGCACCAGAACCCTGAAAGCACTGATGGATGCCGGCTACGCCGGGCGCCTCTGTCTCTCCCACGACCGTTCCGCCATCGGTATCAACAGCGCAATCACCAGGGCAAGGGACGAGGAGAGGCTCAAGATTAACCCGTACGGCTACCTGTTTATCAAGAAAGTGGTCTTCCCGCAGCTGAGCGAGATGGGTGTCGCTGAGGCGGAGCTTAAGGGGCTATGTGTTGACGGGCCAAGAAACTTCTTTGAAGGCGTGTAAGGAGCGCGGAAATCGCCGAAACGAATAAACATCAATTGTCGGTCATGGCAATAAGAGACAATTTACAGGATACTTGCCGAGAATATTTGTATGTCTGCCTCAAAACCATCCAAAACCCGGTATCCTGAGGGATGTTACGTTACCTGCTCAGATTCAAGAAGACAGTTTGTGAATAGTTTGTACGATAAAAATATCGA
>JBDRFO010000150.1:0-5296 GCA_043818655.1 Chloroflexota bacterium | reverse complement strand
CTGGTGGTCAGCCCCCCAGATATTGATCACCTGATCAAACTTGCGCTCAAGAAACTTGTTATAGTGATAGGCGATATCAGTAGCAAAGTAGGTAGGAGACCCGTCGCTGCGTATCACCACGTTATCCTTATCCTCACCCAGGACGGTCGAGACAAACCAGACAGCACCCTCCTTTTCCGCAATGTAGCTTTTCTGTCGTAAGAGGTTCATGACGGTACGGTACTGTCCGTTTTGATAGAGACTACGCTCGCTGAACCAGGTGTCAAAGGAGACACCCATGCGCATGAGGTCATTCTTTATCTGGAGAAGCATCCGCTCAAGCCCAATTGCCCCCAGTCGTGATACTGCCTCAGACTGAGACAACTGGAGAAATTTATCGCCCACCTCGGCAATAATCTCTTGAGCCAGGTCAATCATATAGCTGCCAAGATAGCCGTTCGCGGGCATTTCCGCCTCTTTACCAAAGTACTGCAGATAACGGGCATAAAGAGACCCGTAAAAAGCATCCATCTGGCTTCCGGCATCATTGATGTAATATTCCCGCTCCACCTGGTAACCGGAGGCGGAGAGTACATTTGAGAGGGTGCTCCCCATGACAGCGCCGCGTCCGTGGCCAACATGCAGGGGGCCGGTAGGATTGACACTGACGAACTCGATCTGTACCTTGCTTCCCTCCCCGATGTTGCTGTTACCGTAGGCATCACCCGCTGTAAGGATGGGGACGACCTGACCGGTAAGCCAGTCATCCTTCATGGTAAAGTTGATAAAACCCGGCGGGGCGACTTCAATGCTGGCAATCTCAGGCCCGGGTGTCATTAAGGCGACAAGCTCTCTGGCGATCGCCAGCGGGTTCAGGCTGACAGCCCGTGCCAGTTTCAAAGAGAGACTTGAGGCATAGTCACCATGATCCGGATTCTGGGAACGTTCCAGGATAACCTCAGGCAGGGCAACAGGTGGCAGTTTCCCCAGTTCCTGTGCCCGGCTCAATGCTGTTACCAGCATCCCTGTCAGCTCTTGCCGTATTGCTTTTGTTCCGTTCACAGATATTCATCTCCAGAGACAAAGTATGCGAAGCGTTGTCTCGCAACAGCTCATCATGTATTTTAAAACATAACCAGACGTGATTAAAGTGCCGGAGCAGATTTAATTCTCTTGCCAGTGGTGAGATCAGCTCGCGTCGTTCATGATTAACAGGTTTGTCTCCCGGTTCTTACCCGGTATCAATCGTGGTCAAAAGCATCTTGAATCTATTTACCGCCCTGAGAGAGTATAATCTCTGCTCCGGAATGATGACCATATCACCTTCTTCCAGGTGAAAGATTTTTCTGGAGACAACCATCTCCGCCTCACCGTCAAGAAGATAAACCATCGCATCAAATGGCGTTGTATGCCCGTTAAGACCCTGCCCGTGGTCAAAAGCAAACAGGGTAACTGTTCCGGCTTTCTTCTTAAGCATGCTACGGCTGACAACAGCCCCTTCCTGATAGTCTACCAGATCAGCCAGTTTTACCACCTTCGTCACAAAATTCCCTGAGCCGGTTCCCTTTTTACCCGTTTCCGTATCTTCCCCTCCATCACCGATTCTGTTTTCTGAAAATAAAACAGACATTGGATTTTACCATAATTTAAGACGAAAAAGCGAACCAGAAGCATTCATTAAAGTTAGATTAACCCGGAAGCCCCCTGCCAGATGCGATTGAGCTCTTGGGAAAGAAGCTCGTGTTCGGCCTTGTTGAGCATTGGGTCAAGCTCAAAAAGACTCACAGCTTCTCTGCGTGCCATCTCCAGAAGGGCAACATCAGAGAGCTTTGCCATCCGGAGGTCAGGCAGTCCGCTTTGCCTTGTCCCGAAGAACTCGCCCGGGCCTCTCAGCTTCAGGTCTTCTTCTGCCAGGACAAAGCCGTCCCGGGTTTTTTCGATTATGTCAAGTCGCTTTTGCCCGATTTCCGAGGGATTTTCGGAAAGCAGCATACAGTAGCTCTGCGCTTCCCCCCGGCCTACCCTGCCCCGGAACAGATTCAGCTGCGACAGACCGAAACGGTTGGCACTCTCAATCAGCATTACCGTGGCGTTGGGAACATCTATTCCCACCTCAACCACCGGCGTGGATACGAGAATATCAAGCTCCCTGCTGTGAAAGCGGCGCATAACCTCGTCCTTATCTGTTGCCGCCATCCGCCCGTGCAGAAGCCCCATCTTCAGATCGGGGAAGACCTCATGGGAGAGCCGTTCGTATTCCGCAACCGCTGCCCTGGCGACAACTGTTTCGGATTCCTCAACCAGGGGACAGATAATAAACGCCTGATGCCCATTTACCACCTCACGTTTGAGGAAGGCATAGGCACTATTCCGCTGCTCCGGTTTAAGCCACCTTGTTTTTATTTCCCGCCTGCCGGCAGGTAGCTCGTTGATGACCGAGAGATCAAGGTCACCATAGATGGTAAGGGCAAGTGTACGTGGTATGGGGGTGGCCGTCATGACCATCACGTGTGGCAGGTATCCTTTCTGACGCAGTGTGGAACGCTGGGCGACGCCAAAACGGTGCTGTTCGTCAATCACGACCAGGCCGAGCTTATTGAAGGTAACCCCTTTCTGGATCAGGGCGTGTGTCCCGATGATAATATTTATCGCCCCGCCGGCAATACGTTCCTGTATTTCCTTCTTTTTTACCGGGCTGATGTTGCCAGTAAGAAGCGTCACCGTCAAAGGATGGGTTAAAAAGCCGGTATAGCTTTTAATATAACTATCATTGTCTTCTGCAACCGTGCCCAGCTGGGAGAAAAGATGGCTGATGGTGCGAAAATGCTGCTCGGCCAGGATTTCGGTTGGTGCCATGAAGGCAGCCTGGTAACCATTTGCGATGGCTATGAGGAGCGCTGCTGTTGCCACAACGGTCTTCCCACTGCCCACCTCACCCTGAAGCAACCTTGACATCGGTACGGGTTTCTGCAGGTCAGCAAATATCTCTTCCAGAACCCTCTCCTGAGATGCTGTCAGCTTAAAGGGCAACGATTTGATAAAACTGTGCAGAACGTTTCTCTTGATGACAAAAGGATAGGACTGGTTTTTCTGAAAACGGTGCTTTCTTGATACCATACCCAGCTGGAGGAGAAAGAGTTCGTCAAACGCAAGCCTTACCCTGGCTCTGTCCTTACTGGTCTCATCATCAGGGAAATGTGCCTGGCTGATTGCCCTGGTCAGGGGGAGCAAATCACACTGCTCTCTGATCGCCGGCGGGATAAAATCCGGCACCGCGCCTGCCCACTCTGCAACGGTTCCCTTCATCAGCTTCCTTACCTGGCGAGCGTACAATCCCGAAGTGAGAGGATACACGGGAACAAGGCGTCCGGTATGAATCGGTTCTTTGTCCTCCAGAAGCTCCCATTCCGGGGATTCAAAAACATGCCTGCCGTGAAAAGAGCCGACCCGCCCGCTGATGATAACACCGGTATTGGTGGCAAGCCTTCTTGCGATGTAGGGATTATTAAACCAGATCACCCTGATATTACCCGTTTCGTCACCGACGATTGCCTCGGTGCTGCGGCGACTGCCGATATTTGTCTCCTTCGCCTGCCACACATGGGCAATGATGGTCTCTTCTTTCCCATCAGCAAGTTGATTGATCGTTTTGATGTGGCTGTAGTCAAGGTGACGGTTGGGGAAAAAATAAAGCAGGTCGCGAATTGTCCTGACGCCCAGCCGTTTGAAACGGGATGCCGTCGTCTCGCTGATGCCTTTGATAACGGTTATAGACTGGTCAAGAGAGCCTTTGTCTGTTTTCTCGCCCGGTGCTTTTGGTTTTGCGGAAGACGGTCGCTTCTTTTTTGGTATCTTAACGGCAGGGGCTTCTTCACCGCGCTCGACAAGAGACAGGAAGGTTAAGACATCTTTTGCCCACTTCTGTCGTTCGTCCCTGTTAAGTGAGACATAAGCGGGGTTGTCAAGTCTGAGTTCATAAAAGCGGCTGAGGTGTCCGGGGCTGGTGATGGACGCTCTTGCCGTTATGCCCCAGTTGCGGAGAAACCCGTCCATGCCGCCGATTACTGCTTTATCCGCATAGTCCTTTTTTTCTTCCAGATCAAGAACACGGCGCAGGGCTTCAGTATTTAGCGGCAATCCCCCACCTCTCCCTGTCCTGGTTTACTTATCGCCCAGCACCGACACCGAAAGCACATGCGGGCCAACATATGTCCCGATGACGGGACTAACTGTCGAGCGGTGGATGTGCTCTTTGGGATAAATCGCACCCAGGCGTTCAACCAGGGCATCAGCATCTTCAGGTGTGGTGGCATGCTCAACTGCCAGCTCTTCAATATGAGAGATACCGGTAACAAAGTTGCAGAGATAGTCTATGCCTGCCTGCCGGGCACGGACGCGGGTGAGAGGTGCCACCTCACCGTCGTGAATTGTTAAGATGGGTTTGATCGACAGCATGGAACCCAGCAGCCCCTGTGCTCGACCGATACGCCCCCCCTTGGCGAGGTACTTGAGGGTATCCAGAAACATGATGGCATGAGAGCGGGGTAAATCCTGCTGTACCTTGGATAAGACTTCATCAAGGCTTGCGCCCTCTTTTGCCAGTTTGGCAGCGGCAATCACAATTGTGCCGAGCCCCATGACGACTGTCTCCGAGTCAATCACTTCAATGCGGGTTTTCTTCTCCATCATGCGCCTTGCGGCAAGTGCCGATTCGTAGGTGCCACTGAGTTTACGGGAGAGGTTAATGACCAGAATCTCGTCTGTCTCCTCAGCCAGCCTGTTATAGACCTGAAGAAAATCATTGGGGGTGGGCTGGGTGGTGCTGGGCCAGTTCAGATCGTGGGTCAGCCGGTAATAGAATTCATCCGTGGTCATCTCTATCCTGTCTTTATAGACCTTGTCACCAAAGCGGACATAGACAGGTACGACGGAGATGCCAAGCTCGGGAACCAGGTTGGCCGTAATATCGGAAAGGCTATCGGTAACAATTTTGACTGTCATCTATACCCCTTAACGAATCTTTACTCTACTGAGACTATCAGATTATAATGGGACTGACCACCGTTCACGACTTCAAGCTGAAGGTGCGGGTGTTCCTTACGAATGGAGGCACTTATTTCCTCGGCATCAGCCGCCCCCGTGTCTGCCCCATAGTAAATTGTTATTACCTGTGCACTTGACAGGTCTACTCTGGAAAGAACCTCGCCCAGTACATCATTAATCTCATCCCTAACGGCGACCATATCCCCATCCAGAAAGCCGATGGGCTACCTGAAGTTCCTCCTGGTCCAAGTCCAAATCGTTTAAAACACAGTTA
>JBDRFO010000149.1:0-12937 GCA_043818655.1 Chloroflexota bacterium | reverse complement strand
TGGCCTTTGCCTTCGGCTATTTTTCATCATGGCGCAGGGGGCTTTTATGCGGCTTTTTACTATTTGCCGGCTACACGTTTGCCCTATCATTGATATGGGTGGGGATTGATAGTCCGAATCTGTTTTACCTTTTACCCTACGTTGCAGCCTTCATAGCGGGCGGCTTCAGCCTCTTGGTAATCGGAACTCTGGCTCCACAGGTAAGACAAGGTCTGAGGAGAGTTGGTTCTATCATTGCTTTAGCTATCCTGGCGGTTTTTGTTGGCTGGTGCGCTTATACTGCCCTGCCCCATTATAGCTACTACTATCAGGTCGCTATTCAATCATCTGAAAACCTGAACGACCTTGAGCTATATCTACCAGTAGGGATAGTTTCAGGTGAGCCGTATGACGAACTTTATCGTCAGGTATTTGAAATGCCAGGCCAATTATCCGAGAACTTTACTCAAGAAATCGTGGATACTGAGAAAGGCAAGATGCTCAAAATCATCATCCCTACTCTGGAAAAAGATGATGTTCCTCAACCCAGATATACCGCGAATATCATTTTCTGGCAGGGTAGAGGCTTCTGGCAAAAAATCGTGCCATATCAGCTTATTCAACTCATGCCAAAGTCTGAGGTATCGCAGGTTGATACTGTAACCTCGCAACGGTTTATGGGGCCAGTGAAAAGTCGAGAAAGCAAAATTATCGAAAGATTCAACGTGCCGATGAAGGTTACAGCAAGCACACAAGTACAAATCAAGTTAAGCCTTTGGAACCGAACTGACCGGAGCGAAGCCATTAATTTTACTTACACCTATAGCAAGTCAGCTCCATATACAGAGCGAATAGACTGTGACATACAAACTAATGGTGAATGGGAGTCAATACCAGTAGAAGCTACGGTTGTACTGGAGATCAGGGGAATAAGCGACTGAACAATACTCTAGACTAAAGCCAGGATGAAACCCGCAGAGCCTAAGTGATATGCTAAGGTATTCGAATGTGGGAGGTTGTGTGGTGAGCGAAGTAGCGAATATGCTCAAAGAGTAGGATTTGGACATTCGATCGGTGCGGGAGCGGATGTATCGTGCTCCTACCGCACGGGAACGCTGCATACGGAGGTTTGACAGTCTTTGTCGGCCAAAGCTATAATTAGCTCGATGTTTCGCGCAGGGGAGCGGATAAGTCCTGGTGGGCTTCGCGGACTTCAAATCCGTTGGTGGGTTCTTTCCGGGGTCCACGGTGGTTCGATTCCTCCCGCTCCCGCTTTTGAGAAACGGTGCACACAGGTCATGTCAGAAGCTATCCAGAAAATCGGATTCTGAATTGGCTAAGAGTGATGCCACTCTCAATAGAAAGAGTTTCGGGATAAGTTATCGTGCTGTCAGCCGGGAGTCACTTTAGAATGCCAGAATCCCGGTTGATTGCATCCTGTGGCTAAAGGCATTGTTGGTACAAAAATCGGCAGAGGGTAAGACATGGAGAAGGATTTGAAAAAGCGCCTGACGCAGACGGTCAGCGGTGCCGGCTGAGCGTCAAAACTGGGTCCGGAGGACCTGGAACAGGCGCTGGCGGGATTAAGCGTGCCTTTTGACCCGAATGTGATTCTCGGTCTGGCAGACCGTGATGACGTCGGGATTTATCGCTTGCGGGCAGATCTTGCCATCGTTGAAACTATTGATTTTTTTACGCCCATTGTTGACGACCCTTACGATTTTGGGCAGATTGCGGTCGCCAATGCCCTGAGTGATGTCTATGCGAAGGGCGGCCGACCTGTCAATGCCCTGAATGTGGTTTGTTTCCCGGTGGGGTGCATGGAGATCGCTGTCCTGAGGGAAATTCTCAGGGGGGGCATGGATAAACTTAAAGAGGCAGGTGTGGCGCTCGTGGGTGGACACAGTGTTATTGACCAGGAGATTAAATACGGGCTCAGCGTCACGGGAGTCATCCATCCTGACAAAATCGTCGCCAAGGTGGGGGCAGAGCCTGGGGATGTGCTGGTGCTGACCAAGCCCCTGGGCACCGGCATTATCAGTACGGCGATGAAGGCGGAGCTTGCGGATGGTGACGTGGTGGCACAGGCAACAACGCAGATGGCTACCCTCAACAAGCGTGCCTCGGAGCTGATGGTGGAGGTGGGGGTGCATGCCTGCACCGATGTTACCGGTTTTGGCCTGCTTGGTCATGCCACCGAGATGCTGAGGGGGGCTGATACCGGTTTTCGGATCGCGTTGGCTAGTGTGCCGCTTTTGCCGAAGGTCAAAGATTATGCCGACATGGGACTTATCCCTGCCGGCGCTTACCGTAACAGGGATTTCTATTCTCCTTTGATTGAGACAAAGCTGCCCGGTGAGATGATGCTTCCCCTTTTTGATCCGCAGACCTCGGGGGGGCTTCTCATGTCCCTGCCGGAAAAACAGGGTGAAATGCTGGTTTCCCGGCTGCACCGGGCGGGTCTACATGGTGCTGCGGTCATCGGGCGGGTTGTCGGGGAACCCGGAGGGAAAGTACAGGTGGTCGCAGAATAAGATGTATGTCCTGGGAACTGCAGGTCATGTCGACCACGGCAAATCAGCAATGGTGCGCGCGCTCACCGGCATCGACCCGGACCGTCTGCCCGAGGAGAAAAAGCGGCAGATGACCATTGACCTGGGATTTGCCTGGTTTAAGCTCCCCGACGGGCGTGAGGTCAGCATTGTTGATGTCCCCGGGCACGAGGATTTTATCCGGAACATGCTGGCCGGTGTGGCGGGGATTGACCTTGCTTTGCTTGTCATTGCTGCCGATGAGGGTGTTATGCCCCAGACCAGAGAGCACCTGGCGATTCTTGATTTCCTGATGGTAGAGCGGGGCATTGTCGTTGTGACCAAGAAAGACCTGGTGGATAGCGAGGGGCTGGAGCTGGCAGTGATGGAGGCGGAGGATGTGATTAAAAACACCTTCCTGTCTTCGGCACCGGTGGTGGCGATTTCTGCATTCACCGGGGAAGGCATTCCGGAGCTTAAGGCGACCGTAAGCCGTCTTCTGGATGAGACAACCCGGCGCAGGGATATTGGCAGACCGAGGCTTGCCATTGACCGCATCTTTACCATCAAGGGCTTCGGTACCGTGGTGACGGGAACCCTGGTTGACGGCCAGCTCAAGGTAGGACAGGAGATACAGATTCTGCCTTCGGGTTTGAAAAGCGCTGTCCGCCGTCTGGAAACCCATAAGAATAAGCTGGACACGGCTCTCCCCGGCAGCCGCGTCTCGGTCAATCTGGCGGGAATATCTCCGGAGAAGCTTGAGCGGGGTATGGTCATCACCACCGCGGGATGGCTGAGGCCATCACGGTTCCTTGATGTCAGGTTGCGGGCGATTAAGGGTCTTCCCCGCGAAATCTCACATAATATGTCGGTCATGTTTTACGCCGGCACCAGTGAGGTGAGTGCCAGGATCCGTCTTCTGGACAGGGAAAAGCTTGGCGCTGGCGACGTGGGCTGGGCGCAGCTCAAGCTGGAGCGTCCCGTGGCTGTTGCCAAAGACGACTTCTTTGTGCTTCGCTCTCCGCAGGCAACCCTGGGTGGGGGACAGATCGTGGATACGGAGCCAAAACGACACCGCCGTTTTCAGGCTTCTCTGGTGCAGAATCTGCAGGCAAGGGGAAAAGGGACACCGGAGGAGGTTCTTTTTGCCATTCTGGAGGCCAATGGCCCCCTGGAGTTTGAAAAGTTATTGCAGGGGAGCCAGATGGGCGAGCCTGATATGAAAAAGGCGCTTGCGGCTTTGATGGAAAGAAAGCAGGTGATTGCCATCGGGTCTCCCGGTGCGCACCAGCTTTTCCTGTCGGATAACCGCTGGCATAGCCTGACGCAGGAGGCGACAACCCTGGTCCAGAATTATCACGCCCAGTTTCCGCTGCGCCGGGGGATGTCCCGCGAGGAACTGAAAAGCCGGCTCAGGGTTCCGTCCCTTCATTTTGATAGCCTGCTGAAAAAAACCGCGGAAGATGGCATCCTGGTTGAAGAAGAGAAGGTCGTGCGTCTTCCCTCACAAACAATCAGCCTCTCCCCGGAGCAGGAGTCCCGGGTAGCTGCTTACATGGGGGCGTTAACCCGTGATCCGTACTCACCACCGGCAGACCTGAGCCTTGATACGGAGCTGCTGAATATGCTTTTACAGGAAGGCAGGGTGACTAAAATTGGGGAAGGGATTATTATCAGCAGTGCGGCTTATGAGGTTGCTGTGAAGAAGATTACGGCGGAGATTAAGAAACGGGGGAAAATCACGGTCGCCGAGGTACGCGACCTGATTGATACCAACCGTAAAAATGCCGTCGCCTTTATGGAATACATGGATGGGCAGAGAATAACCCTGAGAATCGGGAACGAAAGGGTGCTGAGGCAGTGAATGATTCCAATCTCCGTGACCTGCCCGGCGTGGACAGGCTGCTTTCTGATGAGCGCATTGACAGGCTCACCGGGGCTTTTTCCCGCGACGTGGTTGTCGATCTTATTCGCAGTCAGCTGTCGCAAATACGCCAGTCTGTTATTGATGGTCAGACGGTACCGTCTTTTGATGAAATCGTGAGTTCCATTGCCGCTAGGATGCATCATCTGGAGAAGCCAGGCATCAGGCCGGTGATAAATGCGACAGGGGTGATCCTGCATACCAACCTGGGGAGGGCCCCCCTCAGTATAGAGACGATGAAGGCGATGGAGATTGCCTCACGGGGTTACAGCAATCTGGAGTTTGACCTGGACACCGGGAAGCGAGGCTCCCGCCATGTCCATCTCGAATCTCTCCTGTGCCAGCTTACCGGCGCCGAATCGGCGCTGGTGGTGAACAACAATGCCGGCGCCGTGCTCCTGGCGCTTACCGCCCTGGCGAAAAGAAAAGAGGTGATTGTCTCCCGGGGACAGGGTGTGCAGATTGGCGGCGGGTTTCGTATCCCGGATGTGATGCAGCAGGGGGGCGCCAAGCTGGTGGAGGTGGGGACGACCAACTGCACCTACCTGGAAGATTACGAGCGGGCAATTACCCCGCGGACGGCAGCCATTCTCCGGGTGCACTCAAGTAACTTCAAGATTATCGGCTTTACCCACAGTGTCTCGCTTGGCGAACTGGTGGCACTGGGTAGAAAATATCGCCTGCCGATCCTTGATGACATCGGCAGCGGTTGCTTCATCAGGACGGGCACATTTGGGCTGGATGCTGAGCCGGTAGTTCAGGATAGCATTACGGATGGCGCCTCCCTGGTTCTCTTCTCCGGGGACAAGCTTCTGGGCGGACCGCAGGCAGGTATAATTCTGGGGCACAAAGACCTTGTGACCAAAATCAAGAAACATGCCCTCGCCAGGGCGGTGCGTATCGATAAGATCCGTCTTGCCGGGCTTTCCGCCACGTTGATTCATTACCTCAAGGGTGAGGCGATGGAGAAGATACCCGTGCTCCGCATGATTGCCACGCCGCTAAAAGAGCTGGAGCGGCGGGCTGAGATGTGGGCAGCGTCAATCGGCAACCAGGCTTCCACCACACCGGGTGAGTCAATGGTAGGGGGCGGCAGTCTTCCTGAGAGCACATTGCCGACGAAACTGGTGGTGATAAAGCTCCCCGGCGAAGGCAGCGTTCAGCGTATGGCGTGGATGCTTCGAAGGCGTGAGCCGCCGGTCATCGGGAGGGTGCTGAAGAACTCTCTGCTTCTCGACCCGCGCTCTGTTTTCCCTGAAGAAGACCGGATGTTGATTGAGGCGGTGCGTGAGGCAATGGCGGCTTTACCTCATGCCGGCAAGAAGGAGATAAATCAATAAACCGGGATGATGCCTTTTACGCAGTCATCGAAGTTATCCGGAAACGCAGTATCCTGAGATAGAGCACTCATATTCGGAAAAACGGTTTCTGGATAGCTTGCAGTTGTTTTTACATGAATCCATGAAGGCGAAGGCCGGGTTGTTATCTGTAAGTGAACAGAACCCGTGCGTTTTCGTCCTTGACAACAGGGTAAAAGACCATATAATAATAGTAACGAGAATCATTATTGGGAATGCATAAGAGAACCAAACAGAAGGAAGCCATTCTCCGTGTTCTGCGGGGTACCGGCTCTCACCCGACGGCTGACTGGATCTACAGCCAGGTACGGAAAGAGATGCCCAATATCAGCATGGGCACAGTCTACCGTAATCTTAAGGTTCTGAGAGAAACTGGGGAGATCAGAGAGCTCGAACTGGCAGGTAATCTCAGGCGCTTTGACGGTGTTACCCGAAGCCACGATCATTTTCGCTGTGAGAAATGCGGGCGTGTTTTTGATGTGGACGAGAACGTGGATCAGGGGATAAATGAAAGGGCGGAAAAGAAGACAGGCTTTCGGATAACAGGTCATATCCTGGAGTTTCGCGGGTTTTGCCGCGAATGCCGTCAGGGGGTGAGCTAAGCGGATAAACATAAATCGTGGGTCAGGGCGATGAGAGACAATTTACGGGATACCCGGTCCAAAATATTCGTATGTTTGCTTAGAAATCATCCGGAGACCCGGTATCGTGAGACAGGGCACATTAATCGAGGCTGCAATTTGTCTCGTTCTGTTTTGGTTGGAACTGAATTGTCATTGCGAGCCCTCACGCTACGCTCAGGATAAACTACGCGAAGCAATCCCAACCTTAACGAAGCATGAGATTGCTTCGTCGCAACGTTCCTCGCAATGACATATATCAACCAAAACCAAACAAAACCTGAGCCACGCCTCTTTGCTATGAAGGCTGGCTTAATGATAAGATTAAGAAACCAGTTGTTAGCTGAGACAAATGTCGATGGGTGTGAAGAAGGTGAGAAAATGCATTTAGGCCCTCTGGAAATCGGTGCGATCCTCCTGCTGGTGCTTATCATCTTTGGTGCCGGTAAACTGCCTGAAGTCGGTGCTGCCCTGGGTAAGGGGATAAGGGAGTTCAACAAATCGAAGACAGGCGCGGACGAGGAAACCAAGGACAAGAGTGCCAAGGCAACTGCGGAGACGGAAACCAAGGTGGAAAACAAGACGGAAAGCTAGCCCTTTCAGCTTTTCGCTGCTTTCTCGCTGAGTATCTTGCCGGACAATCAGGCGGCGAGCGTTGGATGGTAACTGGCTGTGGCAGGTGGGGTGAAGAGCAGATTGGAGTGGGTGTTTTCTTCACCTTCTAAGCCTGTATTGCCGGTCTCTTGAGGTATGGGGTATGGATTTTTTGGGTATTGGCCCTGGAGAACTTGTTCTTGTGCTGGTGGTTGCCCTGATGATATTTGGCCCCGGCAAACTTCCGGAATTTGCCCGGGGGCTGGGTCGGGCTGTTCGTGAGTTCAGGAAGTATAGCTCGGCACTGACCAGGGACTTCAGGGAAGAATTTGAAAAAGAGATCAAGGCAGCCGCTGAGGTGCCCAAAGAGGGCACTTCAGAGAGTAAGCGGCAAGAGAAGCAGCCTGCTGATGCCCCTGCGCCTGCAGCAGGTACCCCGAACCAGAGTGAAAAAACTTGAGCCCTTTAATTAAGCCCCCTGGGTTATCCCGGGAAGAAAATTTACCCCTGCGCTCTCACCTGATCGAACTCAGGCAAAGGCTGATCAAGAGCTTTATTGCCGTGGTGGTGATGACCACGGTCTCTTTTATCTACGCCAGGCAGGTATTTGCCATCCTGGAGTCGCGTGCTCAGGGTATCAATCTCATTTACATTGAGATGACGGAGATGATCGAGACCTACTTTAGTGTGGCACTGATATCCGGCATTATGCTGTCTTTTCCGTTTCTGGTTTACCAGTTTGTCATGTTCCTCCGCCCCGGTCTGACCCCCGTTGAAAAAAGGTATCTTTATTTGCTCCTGCCCGGTGTCACGCTCTCCTTTGTTACCGGTTTGCTCTTTGGTTATTTCGTCCTTATTCCGCCGGCGGCTAACTTTCTGATGACGTTTGGCAGCGATATCGCAACCCCACAAATACGGGTAGGAAATTTCGTTTCACTCATGACCAGATTGCTTTTTGCCATCGGTCTTTGCTTTGAAACACCGATTCTGCTCTTTTTCCTGACTAAAATCCATGTGGTGACACCGGAGCTGCTTGCGAAGTACCGGAAATTTGCCATTGTCGGCGCCTTTATCATCGGTGCCATGATTACCCCCACTTTTGACCCGATCAACCAGACTCTGGTTGCCCTGCCCATCATTTTGCTTTACGAGGTCGGTATCCTGCTGGCAAAACTTGCCCGGGGCAAAAAGAAGCCTGCCTGATGCTGACCGTAGCCGGGTTTTGCACTATCCTGCAGCTTCATCAGTAGAGATAGCATTACTTTGTCTCTTTCTCTATCCTGTTACGCTCTTCTAAACGGACGAACATAAATTACAGGGCGATAAGAGCCAGTTTACCGGATACCCGGCATAAGATATGCATGGTTTTGTTTAGATGAGAGTGACCTCCTTGTTCACGGTGCGCATTCGTCTTTCGGATACGAGCAGTGCCCCGATACCGAACAGGGCGGTCAGAAATCCGATAACAGGCCCCAGATACGGTATCGCCATGGAGAGACTGAGAAGAGCCAGCCCAAGAGCCATCGCGCCGATAAGGATTGACCTGCTCGTTGCTTTTCTGAAGTAACCCAGGATGAGCTGTCCGATGAACAGACCGACAAAGACCTGGCTGAGATAAATGGCGACGGCGTAGAGGGTGATGGTGATTATTGCCAGAGGGATGCCAATGATCGTGATTAATACGGCGATGACCGCCACCGGTGTCGCAAAGAGGATGAGCGCACCCCATCCGAAGCTTGACCACGGTCTTGCGCCGATGGAATCAGCAATCAGGGAGGTTCTCCTGGTGGCAACAAAGATCAGGACGATACCCGTGAGCAGTGCCATAACAAATCCGATGACACGGAATACGATGTTGACAAAGATCGATCCTCTGGATCCGTTGGCCGGCTCGCGTGTCTCCGGTATCTCGTGTTTAATCGAACCAGCAACGGTCGCCCCGGGTTGAATGTCAGCCTCATTGTTGCTGGTATAGGTCAGGTTTCCCCTGATAATTGCATTTGATGTCAGGGTTAAGCTGTTCGCATGAATATTAACGTCGCCGTCAACCGTGCTGTTGATGGTGACATCATTTCCGCCTCCCCTGATGTTGCCCATTATACTGCCGTCAATATCAATGGTTGCCGCACCAAAAATGAAATCGCCCCCGATACTTGCGGTGCTGGCGATATTGATGATGCTCGCGGCAGCAAGAAGGTCGCGGTTAATACTGCCGTTGACGGTAACGGTTTGCCCGGCCAGCCGTGCCCCGTGTTCAATCTCACCGCTCAGGGTCAGCGTTTGACCGGCACCTGAGACGCCGCCACTGACATCGCTGCTGATTACAATTGTTTGTCCGGCGGTGAAAATATCACCATGAATCGTGCCGTCAATCGTAATATTATTTCCGAAAACATAGAGATCATCGTTAATGACCTCATCCCGGGACACACCGATGGATTGCCCCCCGCGAATATCCGCCGCAAAGACAGGTACCGCCATCAGCAACATGGTCATTATGATTAACAGGAAAATAACCAATCCGCGAAAAATCTTTCTGCGCATACTTCCTCCCGGAGCTTCTGGATGACAATTTTTTACTGCAGACACAAGCTCTCATCTGAAGTATAACCTATAACAGGATTGGACAGTACTGTCCGAAAGAGCTAATTTTATCTCTGCGTGCGACAAAGAAAAAAATTTTCTTCTGGTGCAATTATATAAAGGAGATAGGATGCGTAAAGTTGAGAGGAAGAAGACATGGCTCCCGAGGTTGGACTCGAACCAACGACCAAACGGTTAACAGCCGTCCGCTCTACCGACTGAGCTACTCGGGAACAAAAAAGGCTGGCTTTTTCCGGGCTTTGCCCGGTAACCTGCCATCAGGAAACCGCTATCCATTATCAACCCTGAGCGTGAAAAAGTCAAGTTGACATAATGTAAGTTTTGTATGGTTTTGGTTGGTATGATAAATGTCATTGTGAGGAGTGGCAGTGACGAAGCAATCTCATGCTCCGTTAAGGTTAGAATTGCTTCGCTAACGCTCGCAATGACACTCGCAAAGAAATCAAATACAAATAGTACCTGATGAATCGCTCCATTCCTTGAGAGAAGGGAAAATACATGCGGTTTTTGCCATAATTACGTAGGGTTACGGATTTATCCGCTGCGTGAACAGAAATAGAATGCGGATATAGTGGCAGGCCGTGCTTATCTTTTTGCGTTAAGAGATGGGATGGCATTCTGTCCCTGTTGCGTGCCTTTGTTGACCGGAACGATGTTGTGACGGTTCGTTCCGGGGTCTTTATGGGGGTATGAATGCTGAAGATAGTCGGCGGTGCCGGTAAAAGCATTCTCAGTCCGGGTGACCTGTTCCTGACCACGCTTGGTGTTCATCTGGATGCCGGTGACATTACCCCGGATCTGGCGAGTAGTCGGTCTCTAACCAGGCCTGACATGGCGATGGGAGTGGTGATGCCATCGTAGATTTAACCGGGAGCCGGGAAAACGACCTCGGCGTTAGCATCAAGGGCGGCGTCGGTAAGCTTACCGTACGGCTGTCTGAGGATGTTGGCGTGCGAGCTGAAGCTTCAGGCGGTATCTTGGAGATAGACGCTGACGGCTTTCAAAGGAACGGTAAGATCTACGTAAATGATGCTTTTGGCAGGTCGGAGGCGACCCTGCACATCTGCATCACAGGCGGTGTTGGTCGGGTAATTCCCAAGGGTGATGGTTGCCAGGTCAGGGACAGGTTATCCGGACTGAATCTGAGGGACAGGCATGTTCGTATCAGCAACTGTTAAGCATTTGCCACGTGCACGAATGTGTCCTCGCAATGACTCCTCGCAATGACTCCTCGCAATGACATCGAAGCTACCATCTATCCAGAAGCTGGTTTTCTTAAAATGAGCAGGTAATGTGCCCTATCTCAGGATACCGAGTTTCTGGATGGCTTCTCATGTTATCAACCGGCTTAGAATGATACAATGTCGCGTTATGTCTTGACACGGGGAATAATAGCCGCTAATATCCAGTTAACTATTCATCAGGCTGGGAAAGCCAGAGATTAAAAAAGGAGGGAAAGCAATGCCGGGAGGATACATGGGTAAAATTCTCTTCGTTAACCTCACCACGGGAGAAATCAAGGAGGAGGTGCCCGATGAGAAGCTCTATCGGGACTTCATCGGTGGCCACGGTCTTGGTGCCCGCATCCTTTACAGCCGACAGAAGGGCGGCGTGGATCCGCTGGGACCGGAGAACCATCTCGGTCTGGTCACAGGGCCTCTTACCGCTACCCCTGCTCCAATGGGCTGCCGGTACCAGGCTGTCGGCAAATCGCCCATTACCGGGGGATGGGGGATGCCAACTCGGGGGGGTACTTCGGCCCGCACCTGAAGTTTGCTGGCTATGACGCCGTGTTCTTTAACGGCATATCACCCAAACCGGTTTACCTTCTTATTGACAACGGCAAGGCACAGATCAAAGATGCTGGTGCCCTGTGGGGTAAGGACAACTACGAAACCGAGGATGCCCTGAAAGCCGAGCTTGGCAGCGAGACAGAGGTAGTCAGTATCGGACCTTCTGGCGAAAGACTCTCACGTATGGCATGCATCATGAACAGGAGGGGATGCGCGGCAGGACGTTCCGGACTGGGTGCAATTATGGGCTCCAAGAGGCTCAAGGCAGTTGCTGCCATCGGCAACATGAAGGTTCCTCTTGCTGATAGTGCCGCTGCTGAAGCATTGAGAAAAGACCAGATAGCCGAGAGCAGGACAGCTGTCGCGAGGGGTGAGTCGTGGTGGGAAGCCCGTCATAAATACGGCACCAGTGCCATGACGGCGGCTTCTGCCCACAGCGGCGACTCACCCATTAAGAACTGGGGTGGTGTCGGTATTATTGACTATCCCGATGTCTCCGCGTTTGACCGTGATGCCCTTGTGGCGAAAGAAATAAAGAAGGACTCCTGCTGGCATTGTCCCGTTGGCTGCGAGGGTATCCTGGGCGAAGGGAAAGGTGAGTATAAGTATCCTGCGGGCTCACGAAGACCCGAATATGAGACCCAGGCTGCCTTTGGCGGCATGTGTCTTGTGACCGACCCGGAAGCCATCAATATGGCTAATGACATCTGCAACCGCTACGGGCTGGACACCATCTCCGGCGGCACGGCGATTGCCTTTGCGATGGAGTGCTACGAGAACGGACTCATTACCAAGGAGGATACCGGTGGCATTGAGCTGACGTGGGGCAACCACCGCTCCATGATTGCCATGACCGAGATGGTGGCGAAGAGAGAGGGTTTTGGTGATGTCCTTGCTGACGGCGTGAAGATTGCTGCTGAGAGGATCGGCAAGGGTGCCGAACGCTTTGCAGTACATGTTGGAGGACAGGAGCTTGGGATGCATGACCCGCGGTTCTTCAGACCCGGCGCCCCTGCCCGACCCGCCGCCGCCCGCTACCAGATGGATGCTACGCCCGGTCGCCATACCGCTTCCTTCGGGCCTTCTGCCTTCCTGACGGCGGCTGTTAACGCCATGGGGCTATGCAGCATGGGTAACGGCGCGCTTGCCGACCCGGGTAAATACATGGCCGGATTTATGAAATCAGCAACCGGCTGGGATCGCTCGATGCCCGAGCTGCTCAAGTGCGGCGAGAGGATTGTCAACATGAGGCATCTCTTCAACCTGAGAGAAGGAATAAACGAGTTGCAGTTGAAGGTTCATCCCCGCATCATCGGGAAGCCACCGGCGACGGCAGGCCCGCTCGCAGGTATCACGGCGGATCTTGAGGCACAGGTGTACTGGAATCTTGGTGCTCTCGACTGGGATCCGGTCACGACCAAACCGAGCAAGAAAAAGCTGCTTGAGCTTGGGCTTGATGATGTTGCCAAGGAGCTGTGGCCGTAGTTCTGGCTGTACTCCGGGCAAATTGGGAGTAGTCGCTCCCCATTAAGGA
>JBDRFO010000148.1:0-8542 GCA_043818655.1 Chloroflexota bacterium | reverse complement strand
CCTTTGAAGTTCTGGATAAAGACTTCATCAATGTGACCGAAGCCGGTATCGGCGCTGGTCTGAACCTCAGCCCTGACGGTCAGCGGGTATGTCGGTGGGCCGATGCCCGTATCATTTTTTATCGTACTGGCAAGCTCATTTAAGGAATTAATATCCAGCGAGAAATCAACGCGGAAGGGCACTGATTTGCGTGTCTTCGGCACCAGGACCATGGTCTTTCGCCAGAACCCGGGGAACTCCAGGTCGGCAGTGATGGTTACCTCCGAGGTCAGATTTTGCACCGGCTGATCACTCAGGAACTCATAGCTGAAGTCCACTTGCATGATGTCGGTGAGCCGGACAAAGGAAACCACCGGTGCGCGCACAGCGAGCAGGGGTGGTGGGTCTTGCGGCTTTGAGATAAAAACCGGGGTGGCGTAAAGGTTGTTTCCTTTCAGTTTCAATGTGTAGGCAAAGCTGCCCTGCTGCTTGTAGCTGAACCCTCCCAGTGTCTTTCTCTGTGACCGGGAAAGGTTCTTTCCCCATTCCAGGGTGCCTTTGCCTGCCCTGAGAGCCGTTCTTTGCACGAAAACATCATCGATTTTTTGGAATCCTGTGTCGCCTTCGATGTTAATCCTGACTTCTAGGGCAAGGTCATAGGTAATCTGCCCGCCCTGTCCGGGCCAGCGAAACCCCAGTTCCTCCTCAATCGCCATCACCAGGTCTTCAAACCTTCTCAGTTCCAGTGGGAAACTGAGTTTAAAGCTGTTCCCGTCACCATGGGCACCGGTGAGATTGACCTCTTTTTGCCACCTTGTTGGCCCGGTAACAATCGCTACAACCTCTGTGTCGTAATGCACGCTGGCGGTATGAATTTCCGGGGCAAACTCGTAGTGATAATCAACCGTGATGCCTTCAATAATATCGGTAAAGTAAAGAGACCACCCCTCATCGGCTTCCGGACTTGCGGCGGAGTTGCCGTAGAGTAAACACGGGTTGACATAAGCTGTGTAGTCAAATTTGCCCTCATGCAGATAGTTTGTTAGTGCCACTTCTTCTGTGACGGTCTCAGGTATCGAATAGGCTTTCCATGTGCCGAATGCTGAGGCAACGAACATCAACGAGGCGGCAAATAAAGGGAAGATCACCACCTCAATTCTGACATGCCGGGAGGATCGAAATTTCGCGTAGGTGCGGTGGGCACGACTGGCAGCCTTACGGAGCGGTCTCTTCATAACGTTCCTTCCTGATGGGAGACCTGCGGGTCACCACCGGTGCGATCAGGTTTTCCACTGTTTGCGTCTCCTTATCATGACGGCTGATCGTCGCTGCTTACCGTACGGACGTTTTATCTCTCTGAGCGCACTGCCGATAATGATGACCGACGGGATGGCGACAAAAACGATGAAGCCCATTCGGCTTCTGATATAACTCATGATGTTAAGGAGTAGTCTTCCCAGGCGGGGAACATGCCAGATTACCCTGCCGCAGATACTGGCGGCGGGCACCAGCTGTGGGTCGGCTTTATCATTGGCGTCGCCTTTCGTTCGGAAGAGGAGATCTTCCCCGTCGATCACCTCAACCACGCGGTGGCTCGTGTTCATCGCTGCTTCCTTCCCGAAATCAAAGGCGATGATATCGCCCACCCGGATATCCGTCGGTTTGGCACCAATCGTAAAAGCAAGCGAGCCGACCGGCAGCGTCGGCACCATGCTCCCGCTCAGCACCACGGCTGCTTTAACAGCAAAGAACCCCGGTGCCGCCAGGATAAACAGCGAGCCCAGGATAATGAGCATCAGGGCTGCGTTAACCAGCCGCCCGGCCCATATTTTCATGCTGCCCTCACCTTTCCCCTCCCGCCGCGGTTTCCTGTTTCGGGTTAACGGTGCGCAGAAAGGGCATGACAAAGCCAGAGCTTTCCTGCTCTACCTGCTCTGGCGTGAGAACGTACCTGTTATCTGAAATCATTCTTTGTGTTCAACCTTTTTTGTCTTAAAAAGAATTGGCGACGGGGAAACCCATGTTATCAACCATCGATAAATTTGGTTTTGGTTGATAAATGTCACTCTGAGGAGCGGTGGCGACGAAGCAATCTCAAAGCAACCAAATGCAAATAGTGCCATTGATTTCTTTTTCTCCCTGTTATGCGTCGTTTATTAAGCTTCTCGTAATTATGAGGCAGGTTCTAAATCCTGACATTATTGATCTCACTGCAGATATTCTTCATCATCTCAATTCCCTGGCCTGCGGGCGGTTCGCCATCAGGCGTGCCACTCATCTCTTTACTTTCAATGGTGGCGATGATGGACGAGAGGGCGCCGCGGTCATAGCCAAAGAAGACGGATGCTTCCATGTCATCAGCCCTGATGCTGCTGATATCATGTGTAATGCTTGTGCTCAGTCTTGGCAGACCGGTCATGGTGTTAAGCTGCATTGCCATATAGTGGGCACGGAACTGGCGGAGCATGCCGTCATCGCCGCTATCATCCGTACGCCCAAGAATATCATTGACCAGTGTCCCGTAATCGGTATCAACATCCCCCGTAATTGTAATATCCTTATACCAACCGGAATTAGACACGATAGTGGCAAACCAGCCTGCGATAGAATCCTTACCGTACCTGCCCACGGCTTCTGTGCTGACCCAGAAACCGGGGATTCCACCCTCCTCGTAGATGCTGGCAATATGCCCGGAACCCCACTCTGTATCCGTGAAACCGGAGCAGGTCGTTTCTACCAGCTGAAACTCTGTCCTGAAGTCCAGCGAAAAGTGCCCCCAAACCGGGTCGCCATCTTCATTTACCAGCATCGGCTGCAGGTCAAGCTTGAGGCGGCGGATCCCATAGCCAGGCAGCAGACCGAGTGAAACGGGCTGGCTGGCGAGTGTGCCCAGCGACTCGCTGATCAGCTCACCGCTTTCGACGACTTCATCCCCGTTATCGTCATACCAGACGGACATCCGGGAGGTATTTGTGAGATCCTGCTCGTCGCTATCTATTCGTATCAGCAGGAAAACCGTTCCGTCTGTTGCGCCCGCATTCCATAGCAGGTATCTTACCTCACAGGTTGATGATGGCTGTGCATCGGGGATGTCAAATGATGGGGCGATGCCGGGACCGTATGGTGGGTCATCGCGGAAATCACTGCCTTCCCAGGTAAGGCTGGCGCTGGCGATCTTGAGGTCAAGATCACCGGCTTCGATGTAGTTGTCCCTGCTTACCTCGGAATCGGAAAAACCGGTAAAGGTGCCCCGTACCGCTGTCAGGGTAAGCGACAGTATCACCATCAGCACCAGTAACTTCTGTTTCAACCTTTTATCCTCGAAAGCGCTCGGTTCCCGAAGTTATTTATTGCTTGTACGTGTGTATTTCTCATAAAGGTTGTTGCCCAACCTGTACGGAGTTGCAGCTATCGCTGTGAATCCTTCAGCAATTTAACTCAGGTCACTTTTCGGTGGTAACCCTATGGATATAGGTAGGACGCCGGGATAGGTTCCTGGGTCAGGGCGAACTCCACATTGAACATTACCCTGTCAAGCTGGAAGGCATTGGTTGGCCAGTCATTGAAGGGCATGTCATTCGTAAAATAATTTAAGTCCCAGCGCTCTTCAGGCCAGTTACCGAAATGCAGGGAAATCCTGCCTTTTCGTAGCTGACCGGCGGGTATCAGCCCCATGTCGATCCATTTGCTGTCGATATCACCCAGATAGACGGCATCAGGACTGTCCCATAAAGGATTGCCCGTAATTGGTTCAAGAGCGCCGTCACCGTTGGTATCAAACTCAAGGACAATCTCGATGAAATCGGCAAGGGTGCTCTCCTGCTTGAGCGAGCCGAGACCACCAATCGCCTGACCGGCCAGTATGCCGCCATTCTCGGCAACCTCTTCCGGCTCCGTCCTGCCTTCAGGATGGTTCTCATCTGGTGACTCGGCACAGAGGATGTCCTTGAAGTTAATGTAGACGTGAGCCGTCGTGTCATCAGGATCACTGAGACTTTGGATATTGAATTCGAATGCCTGCGACGTGCGCGGCCATACCTTGGACACATGGATGAGCGGTGGGACGTTGGGGTCTTCAAACTCACCATTGGTACCGTCGCCCACCTTGAGGTCGAGAGAGCCGACTTCAAGGAAGTTGTTCTCTGATATTTCGGTATCAGAGAAACCAGCTAAAGTGCCGCTGATGCCGGATATACTCAGCGCAAGAATAACCACTGCCGCCAGAAAAATGTTTTTCATTGATGCTCCTGGTTACCTGCCCTTCCTGTCACCTGTTTCTTTTTCTTCAAACCTGGTTTTAGATAATCGAGCGGAATGGTTACCCTCCGCCGGCGCTGGTTGAGTAACTATTGCTCCTGACTCTAAGATTACCGCTGATAATCTCCCATGTGAATTCTCCCCCTGGATAAATAAATGATGAGAAACCTTGATTAACCGGATTACTACTAACAGAGGGACAGGTCAGCATGGTAAAGGAAGGGACTAATTATTCAGGGGGGTGTTTGGTTGCGACCCGGATACTATATTTTGGCATCCGGGCATGAAATGTGCCCGGTCTTACGCTACTGAGCTTTTCGATGAATTCCAAAAAACTGTGGTGAAAACGGATGTTCACACTTTGAGGGCGGTACTTTATGGGAGGAGAAGTTTACCAGTGATCCAGAAACTGTTCCTCCGAATTTGAGCAGGTAATGTGCCCGATCGCAGGAGAGTGAGTTCTAGATGATTTTTAGTCCAGCAAACCCTTTGACACGGCCTTGGCCGCTGCCTGTGCCCGGTTCTTGACATGGAGCTTCTCCAGGATAGAACGCAGGTGCGCCTTGACTGTCGTCTCACTGATGGAAAGACCGGCCGCAATTTCCTTGTTGCTGGCGCCGGTAGCTACCAGTTGGGTTACCTGTCTCTCTCTGGGGCTGAGCACATTCAGCTCTTCATTATTTCTGTGTTTATTCCCCTGCCTCAGCTCGTTCATCAGCTTTACCGCCATGGTAGGGGTGATGATAACATCGCCGGCGGCAACTACCCTGATGGCAGAGATTAAACCATCCAGATCGGAACTTTTCAGAAGATAGCCCCTCGCCCCCGCCTCAATCGCCGAAAACAGGTCGTCGTCTTCATCAGAGACAGTGAGGATAAGCACCTTGATCTGCGGCAGTTTCTGCTGGAGAGCGGCGGTTGCCTCCACTCCGTTACCGTCAGGCATCCTGATATCCGTGATGACAATATCAGGCTGAAGTTCCATAGCCATGCTGACCGCCTCTGTCGCATTAACTGCCTGCCCGACTAACTGAAGCTCAGGCCATTCCTCAAGCACGGAAACAAGACCCTGCCGGAATACGGGATGGTCGTCCACTACCAGAATTTTGGTCACTGCCTTTTCTCCTTCCCTTATTATCATTGTTCGCACCCTGAATATGGCTGGAACTAACGCTGATGATATGAATCAGGTATTATCGTTGTCAGAACCTGTAACCTGTGGAACTAATCCATATTTGGTATTAAGATTAATACCATTAACAGCCTCTGTGAATTCTTCAAAGTGATAATTATTGGGAAGAAGATATTGACCGGTTGATGTAGTCCTTACAGGCATCGCGATTGATAAGAAGAATATCGTCAAATTAACACCCTTAGAACTTATGCAGTTGGAGGTAGTTTCGCACGTGTGGTAGATGAGGAGTAGCGCCAAACTTTGTATTCAACTGCGTAACTCCTAACTCTATAAAAAAGCGTTCCCTGCTCGGAAGTCATCCAGAAACTCAGTATCGCAAGATAGGGCACATCACCTTCTCATACTAAGAAAACCAGTTTCCGGACTGCTTGTAATTTATTTTTACTAGGAAGAGTTACCTAATATACCTTTTGCCACGGCTTTGGCGGCTGCCTGTGCCCGGTTCTTGACATGGAGCTTCTCCAGGATCGAACGCAGGTGTGCCTTGACGGTCGTTTCACTGACGGAAAGCTCGGCGGCGATCTCTTTGTTGCTGCTGCCTCGAGCCACCAGTTGCACAATGCGCTTCTCCCGTGCACTGAGCTCCTGTCCTCCCCCCTTATTTTTATTGCTGTGTTTATTCCCCTGCTTCAGTTCGTTCATCAGCTTTGACGCCATAACCGGTGTAATAATGACATCACCAGCCGCTACCATCTTGATGGCAGAGATTAGCCCGTCAAACTCGGCACTCTTGAGAAGATACCCTCTTGCCCCTGCCCTGACTGCGGCAAAGAGGTCTTCATTGTCCTCGGAAACAGTCAGGATAAGCACCTTGACATGGGGTAACTCCTGCTGAAGTGTCGCTGTTGCCTCGACACCGTTGCATTTGGGCATCCTGACGTCCATGATAACAATGTCAGGATGAAGCTCCGTTGTCCTGGCGATTGCCTCAATACCGTCAGAGGCCTGTCCCACGATCTCAAAATCGGGCCAATCACCAAGCACAGAAATAAGGCCATGCCGGAATACCGGATGGTCATCGGCCACTAAAATCCTGATTTTAGGTTTATCATCCCCCACTTTGTACCACCTCCTATTAATTACCCCGTACAGGCAGGTAACCATTGTTTCTTACTTCAGTGATATGTCCGGGACTGGTTAATTACAGGGGACCTTGCCTGTGACTGATTTTACCATCTCATGATACAAATAATCATGCCGGGAAAGTGCTGTGCTGAATTTATCAACAGGAAAGGGGAAGCAGCATTGACAGGGATTGGTCAAACCGGTTGTGAAAACTGGTGAAGGCCAAACTGGCGTAAGGTCAGGGCCAAGGTCAGCACAGGTAAGATGACGTTCCTGATACCGATAAAATGTGCGTAATATCTGAAGCGCGGCGAAAATACCACCCCTGCCGGTCATAAGCATGTTTGTCTGCCGTAATGCTTTGTGCCGGTCAATAAAAAAAGCCGATATTTCAGGAAGTAGATGAACAAGACCACAATAATCAGCCGGGAAAATGAAGGGTGCCTTTTTCTCACTGGCTCCAACGTTGCTCTGCAACCTTCTCACTTGTCCTCTCTTCTGCTTCGCTAGTTTAATACGATCATAGAGAAAACCGACCGAAAAGGGTTGACTTCACCGCTAGCTTCTCTACCACCACATGACCAACTCGGGACAGCGATTGAACGCTTTTGGGAGAATGCAGAAATATCGAAATCAGGAGAGCAGGTTATCAAACTAACCAGAAGCATAGTCTGCCAAAGATAAAATGTCAAGTATGTATCCTGCCCCAGCAGTTTAACAAGCGTTTGCCCTGCATGAAGCGTGTTTTTCTTGACACATTATAATTATTTGGCATATACTGTGAAAAGTGACGCGGGGTGGAGCAGTGGCAGCTCGTCGGGCTCATAACCCGAAGGTCGTTGGTTCGAATCCAACCCCCGCTACCAAAATTGAAGCTAAATAAAGCCCCTCAGTAAGAAAATCTGAGGGGCTTCCCCATTTTTGCTAACGGATTGCTAACGGATGTATTTTTTCAGGGATACAACTTTTAGAATTACCGTTTACCATGTCGTCAAATCCCTGAGCTGCTTTTCCCTGTAATCCGGGGGCGACATGTGAGTAAGTATCAAGTGTTGTTGTTATGCTCGCGTGACCTAACCGTTCCTGTACTATCTTAGGGTGTACACCTTGTTTAAGCATTAAAGAAGCGTGAGTATGCCGGGCATCATGCAGACGGATACCAGTCAAGCCTAATCGCCGCGTAAGCCTAATCCATTCCCTTGTGACCGTATCGGGTAGTAAAGGCTTGCCGTCCACATGGGAGAATACTAGGTCACTATCCTTCAGGACTGCACCCATGAGAATATAATTATCCTCCTGTTTTTCTCTATGCGCTTGAAGTACGAGCGCCGTTGACGGCGATAGCGCTATCATCCGGCGGCTTCTGGCTGTCTTAGGTTGCCTGTAAATGGTAGTGCCGTCTCTTAGGTGGTGAAGCGACCTTGTAACAGATAATTCACATAAAAGTAAGTCAATATCAGACCATCTTAAAGCTAGAAGCTCAGACCGTCTCATCTCAGTGAATAGGGCTAGGTAATACAGAGTATAGTAAGGGGTATCTTTAGCCACTTCCAATAAGGTGTGAATACTCGCTTCGTCAAGTACGTGCATTTCTGGACGTTGAAAATGGGGAGGTGTCACTGCGTCAGCCGGATTACGTGCGATAATCCCCCACTTGACGGCGCTCTGTAGGGCGTCATGCAAGGCAACTCCAACCTTTTGTAATTCCTAACTTTTCTAAATGGCGAATAGTGTTGGGGTCACGTCTTGCTTCGAGTAATTTGAGACGTTTAAACTCAGCTTCATCCTTTTCATTGGCGGCAAAATAAGGCTGTTCACTAATTATTATCCTCCTTGCATCCAGTCGAGTGTCTGATAATTATGCCTTATTCCAGTTTTGTTAATCAAGGCCTTCTATCTCAATCTCAGATTGAGGATCAATTAGAGTTTTTTTATTTTAATCTTAACCAATGTGCTATTAACTTTTAGAATGTGAAACGGCCTGGGAGATAAGAATTTAACATTTTGACGAATTGAGTCATAGAGTATTATCGGCATCCTGAAAGC
>JBDRFO010000147.1:0-4440 GCA_043818655.1 Chloroflexota bacterium | reverse complement strand
CGCAGTTCACAGGGATGGCAGTTTTAGAAGCACCGACTTATATTGAGCCTGATTTTGCTGAACCAGATTTAAGAGAGGCATTACTATCTGTTCTTGCTGAGTGGAATGTATGCAGCAAGGAGTGGGCCATTCGACAGTACGACCATGAGGTTCAAGGGGCAAGTGTGCTCAAACCCCTGGTGGGTATAAATAATGACGGCCCCGGTGATGCGGCGATTATTCGTCCGCTGCTTGATTCGGAGCGGGGAGCGATTGTGAGCTGCGGCATCAACCCGAACTACGGTAAGATCGACCCTTACTGGATGGCGGCCTCAGCCATTGATGAAGCCTTAAGACAGGTTATTGCTGTCGGCGGCAATCTGGAGAGAGTGGCTTTGCTGGATAATTTCTGCTGGGGGCGCACCAGCCGTCCCGATATGCTGGGTGCTCTGGTGCGCACTGCGCAAGCGTGCTATGACATGTCAATCGCCTATGGGACACCGTTTATTTCCGGCAAAGACAGCCTGAATAACGAGTTTGAGTATGAAGGGAGGGTTATCTCCATCCCTCATACCCTGCTTATCTCTGCTATCGGTGTGATGGGGGATGTAAAAAGAGCTGTTTCCATGGATTTCAAACAATCCGGTGACCTCATTTATCTGGTCGGTGTGACGTATCGTGAGCTTGGTGGCTCAGCCTATTTTAAGAGCAGTGGTTTTATCGGTAACAGTGTGCCAAAAGTAAATCCGGAACAGGCAAAAAGGCTTATGGGGCAGCTCAGCCGTGCGACAGGAGAAGGGCTGGTGAAATCCTGTCATGATCTGAGTGACGGCGGTCTTGGGGTTGCTCTTGCCGAGTCAGCTTTTGCGGGAGGGCTTGGGGCAAGGGTTTACCTTATCTCCGTGCCGTCTGGTGAGAGTATCAACCGGGATGATTTGATGCTGTTTGCGGAATCAAACAGCCGTTTTCTGGTTGAGGTGACACCGGAGAAAAAAGACAGGTTTGAGACTGTGATGGCTGGTGTCAGCATGGCTGTCATCGGTGAGACCACAGACAATAATAACCTTGAGATATACGGTCTGGCGGGTAATAAGGTGATGGAGGCAACCCTTGATGAGTTGAAAGAGGCATGGCAGCAGCCTCTTCGCTGGTAGGCGGGAAGGAGTCACTTATGGCAGTATTTGTGCAACTTGTCACGTCTTCCTCGATGGGAATTAATCTGAACGGGAAAGAAGATACCGGTAAGGTAAATAAGGTTCTGGCAAATCTCCAGAGCAAGAAGGCAAAGATTATCAGCGTCACTTCTTCTGTGAGTGGTGGGGTGATGGGTTCTGCCGCTGTTTATGTGATAACCTATGAGTCTCCTGAAATGATTAAAGTCTGAAATACCGTATGTTTCTTGATGACAGCAGGTGATGAGATTGGTGAGTAAAACAAGGGTTCTTATGCTGCGTGCCCCGGGGACAAACTGCGATGCCGAGACGGCATTTGCCTTTGAGGAGGTGGGGGCGATTGTGTCTCCGGTGCACATCGGAAAGCTCATCCGCTGGGAAAAGAGGCTTTCGGACTACCAGATCGTGGTTCTGCCGGGTGGCTTTACCTACGGGGATGACATTGCGGCGGGCAGGGTGCTGGCAAACGAACTGAAGCTCAAGCTGGGCGATGATATCATGGGATTTGTGGAGAAGGGTGGCTTAATCCTTGGTATCTGTAACGGGCTTCAGGTGCTGGTGAAGGCGGGTGTTCTTCCCGGTTTTCAAAAGGATGAATTACCGCCGTTAACCCTCTGGACAAACGACTCCGGCAGGTTTGAGTGCCGCTGGGTGCATCTTGTCGTCAACAAAACAAGTCCCTGTGTCTTTACGCGCGGTATTGACAGGATGTATCTGCCCGTCGCTCACGGTGAGGGCAAGGTTGTCACGATGCCGGACAGCCTGCCCGGTTTGCATGCTGTTCTTTACTACACTGATGAGCAGGGGAGAAGGGATGCCGCTTATCCTGATAATCCAAATGGGTCTGCAGGCAGCATCGCCGGTATCTGTGATGCCTCAGGGCGTATCTTTGCCCTTATGCCGCACCCGGAGCGTTATATCAGGGCTACCCAGCATCCAAAATGGACGAGAGGAGGTGTAAATGACCGCCATGGTGATGGGCTTCAGATCTTCAGGAATGCCGTAGATTGGGCTGGCAAGCTGTAAATGTGGCTGGGTTCACTTGGATTTGTAAAGATATTGGCATACAGGCTGGTAAGTACGAATAATCCAAACTAGAAAAGAGATTAAACGTGTTTAAAAACCTGAGGAAAATGACCTTTAGACGTGGTGTTGCCATGATTTTGATTTTAATCCTGAGTGTCGTCACCATTTTGTCAATACCAAGCCTTGTCATCCTTATTCGGGAAGAATTACTTGCACCACCAGTCTGGGTGATTACCGTTGAAAAAATACGTTCTGTTCTGGATCTTGTTCTCTGGATTTTAATCATTATTGAACTGACCGACTCCATTCGCGTGTATCTGGAAGAGCAGGGTCTCCATCTCGAAACGATACTGTCATTGTCCATGGTTGCCATCGCACGTAAGATTATTGCCGTAAGGCTTCGCGATTACGAGCCGGTGATGGTGCTGGGCATGGCGGCTCTCGTTGTGGCTCTCGGCATCACCTTTTATCTTGTCAGGAAGAGTCGCTCTTTCCCCGGTGAGAATCAACAGGAAGAGAATCACAGCTGATGACCTGCGGTTCTGCTTAGAAGTCGTCCGGAAACTCAGGATACCGGGGTTGGGCGCGTGATATGCTCATACTACGGGGAACAGTTTCCGGATAGCTTGTAATCATGATTGGTAAACCGGTTTTCATCATCTCGAATTCATGTGAAAACAATCGGGGCTGAGGGGGAACCCCCTCTGGCAGTTGTTGTTTTATTCACGAGGGCTTCTACACCCAGGAAAGTTTGTTTTTCAATAAGAAGAGGTAGGAATGATTAAAAATATCAGGAATCTTAACTACGAAAGGGTTGTCAATTTTCTCCTGATGGGACTGATGGGTGTCGTGACCACGCTGTCCTTTCTGGATCTCGTTTATATTGTTTTTCTGGAGATTATCTCACCGCCGATATTAATCATCAAAGTGGAAAGCCTGCAGCACCTTCTCGGGCTTTTTCTCTGGGTTATCATTGCCCTTGAGCTGTTCGCGACAATCCGGGCGTACGTCAGACACCACCATTTTCACGTTGAAAGGATCATTCTCGTCAGCGTGACTGCAGTTGCCCGTAAGGTTATCGTGCTGGACTGGCATGAGCTTGAAGGAGGGATGATCGCAGGTATCGCGTTTGTCATCATCTCCCTCTGCGCCGGTTACTTTCTGATGAGAAGGTCACCCCCCAGAACAACACAGGAGGAAGAGAAGTTCGAAGGAGAAGATCATTAGAAATCATACGGGAGATTGATAAAAATGATCGCTATTATTGACTACGGTGCCGGCAACATACGCAGTGTGGTTAATGCGGTTACTTATCTGGGATACCATCCAAAAGTGACCGGCAACCCTGATGAAGTGCTTGGTGCTAGGGCGGTTATTCTTCCGGGGGTTGGCGCTGCGGCTGATACGGTAGCGAGTCTGAAAAGATTGGGGCTGGTTGAGCCTGTTCTCCAGTGCATCGCAGAAAAGCATCCCTTTTTAGGCGTTTGTATCGGGCTTCAGGTACTCTTTACCGGTACGGAAGAGGGTGGATGGCATGAGTGTCTTGACGCACTCTCCGGGCGGGTGGTGAGACTTCCTCCGGGGCAGAAAGTGCCTCACATGGGGTGGAATCAGGTGCACCAGGTGGTTGCCCACCCGGTGTTCCGGGGTATCCCGGACGGGACCAATTTCTATTTTGTGCACAGTTTCTATGCGGTGCCGGATGATAAATCTCTTGTTGCCGGAGAGACAGAGTACGGGCTTTCTTTCTGCAGTGTGATTGCCCGTGGTAACCTGGTTGCGACCCAGTTTCACCCGGAGAAGAGCGGGGAGTATGGCTTGAGGTTCTATGATAATTTCCTGAGGTTTGTCGGTGTTAGCAAAGACAAGCCAGCAAGAGATGGGGAAAGATGTTAACAAGGAGGATTATCCCCTGTCTTGACGTCAAGGATGGCCGCGTGGTCAAGGGTACCAGCTTTACGGGGCTCCGCGATGCGGGTGACCCGGTGGCGCTTGCCAAGTTCTACTACACGGAAGGTGCTGATGAGCTGGTCTTTCTGGACATTACGGCAAGCTCAGAGCACCGCGATACCATGGCAGATGTCGTTGTCCGTATCTCGGAAAAGGTATTTATGCCGCTGACGATTGGTGGGGGGCTACGGAATGTGCATGATATCCGGCACATGCTGATGGCAGGCGCAGATAAGGTATCGATCAATACGGCTGCCGTCCTGAACCCTGCTCTCATCAGCGAGGGTGCGGTCAGGTTTGGCAGCCAGTGTAT
>JBDRFO010000146.1:0-9277 GCA_043818655.1 Chloroflexota bacterium | reverse complement strand
CGTCGATGGTATCACCCATAAAACGCCATCTCCCTTCCATGTCCTTGCCACCCAGAACCCCATTGAGTACGAAGGGACATTCCCCCTTCCCGAGACACAGCTTGACCGGTTTTTAATGAGGATAAGCCTTGGCTATCCATCCATCTCCAACGAGATAACCATCATGGAGATGCAGCAGTACCGCCATCCTGTTGAGCAACTTAGCGCGGTAATTGATATTCCTGCATTTCTCATGCTTCAGGAAACGGTAAAGAAAATATACGTCGACAGTACCGTCAAGCAGTACATCGCTACACTGGTTGCGGCAACACGTAACCACCCGGTGATACGTCTGGGCGCTTCCCCACGCGGCTCACTGGCGCTTTTCCGTTCTGCCCAGGCACGCGCCCTGTTACAGGAACGCGATTTTGTCCTGCCTGACGATATTAAAGCCCTGGCGGAACACGTCCTGGCACACCGCCTGATACTGCAATCATCAGCTGATTCCCAGGACAGAAGCGGGCGTGCCTTTATCGCCGGAATACTGGAAAAGATACCTGTCCCCGGAACAATACCCGGCAGAGACGCAAAGGCTCAAGATGCGGGATACTGACAACCCCTTAGTTACTCCTGAAAAATCGCCGGGTTCTCCATAATCCAAGGGGAACCTCCCCTTCTGCCCTCTTTCCATAATTTAATAAAGAGGAAAAACTGACTGGCAAAAGAGAGGGAGAAACATCCCTCTCCTGATGAAATCGCTCTCCTTCCCACAAAAAAGAGGAGGAATGATTAAAGTGACAGGACAATCCCCCAAAAAACGGAGCGGTACGGTCATCAATCCAGAGCCTGAAGATAACGCAAAGCACAACTCTTCCGTGAAATTCAGGCTGAATTATCTTCTTCCGGCCGCCGTATTACTGGCTTTCTCCCTCACCTTTGGCTCCGTACTGATATGGCGCCTTCTCTTCCTCTGGATAACGATGCTGCTGCTTGCATATCTCTGGACAGATTTCGGCACCCGTGGTCTGGAAGCGACGGCGAAGAAACTTCCCGATCAATTACAGGTCGGTGACTGGTTTGATGAAGAGATTACCGTACACAACCGGAGCCGGATACCAAAGCTGCTGCTCGAGGTTCGGGAAAACAGCAACCTGCCGAATCATGCCGGCACAATCGTTCTGAACCTGCACCCCAGGGACTCTTTTTGCTGGCAGACCGGATACCTGTGCCGAAAACGAGGCCGTTACAACCTCGGGTCGCTCACCGTCAGGGCAAGTGATCCTTTTTCCCTCTTCGCTTCACATTGCCAGCTGGGCAATTCACAAAGCATTACCATCTATCCACAAACACTGGAGCTACCGTTTCACCTGCCGGCACCACGCAGTGAGCTGCCTTACACATCCTCCCGTTGGTTGATGCAGGAAGCCCCTCCGAGTGTTGCCCGCATTCGCGAGTATGCCCCGAGCGACAGCCTCAACCACATTCACTGGCGCTCAACCGCCCATACCGGACGGCTCATGGTCAAGGTTTTTGAGACAGACCGTCTGAGCCTGACGACAAGGTCAGGCTATAATCCCAGGTACAGCTATGTTCCTGAACTTGATTACCTGCCGGAGCGTCTCTGGCTTCTTGCCGATATGCACCGGGCAGCAAACCCCGGTGACAGCGACCAGAGCATAGAAGAATGCACCGTGACGATAACCGCCTCGCTGGGGAAAAAATATCTTGACCGCAGAACCCCCGTCGGACTGATTGCTGCCGGGGAGCGGACGTATCTTATCTCCCCGCAGACAGGAAAAGAGCACATGAAGCACATGCTGGAAGACCTGGCCATGATAAAAGCAGCGGGTGAAACACCTGTGCAGCAGCTAATTGCCAGTGAGACAGGACGCTTCGGAGCCAACTCGGCCGTTATCGTTATCACACCCTCGGTGAGCAGGCAAATAATCTCACCCTTGATGCGGCTTACGGAACAGGGGGTTATCCCGGTTGTGGTGCTCATTGATCCATCCGGCTCCAGCAGCACAGGAAACACGGCAAATACCATAACGGCGCTTCTGTCTCACGGAATTGAAGTCTACGTTGTCAATCGTCAGGAAGAGACGGGAGATACGACCGTGAACCATATCTTTCCCTTCCGGATGAAAAATGCCAGGGTAGGGGTTTAGAAGTTGGCAAGCGAAAGCAGGAAAAAGGGAGAAGGCATATCCTATCAGGCGGCAGGTTCAGGGAAACACCACCTGCCAGCCTGGGGATTGAAATACTTACGGGGCGGGGTTTGGGAATGGGTGGGGGTTCTTTTCGCTTTCCTCACCATTGAGGTGAGCTTGCGCTCGATTGAGAAGGCGGCATGGATTTTACCGCAGCCGCCCTTTACCCTGATTCTCCTGCTATCCGTCCTGACGGCATGGCTCCTGGCAAAAAGCCGACTGCCTGTCGCAGCGGCACATCTGTCCGCTTTAGCACTGGGTGTCGCAATCACAGCCTGGCAGGCATCAAGCCTTTTATCTTCTCCCGACGCAGTGCCGGAGGTCACGGGTCTCATCGTCCGCATGAGATACTGGTGGCAGTTAATAACCACCACAAGCCCCAGTGAGGGGACACTCTATTTTACCACCTTTCTCATCCTTTTCACCTGGGCCGCCGGTTATCTTGCCATCTGGTCAATTCTGAGGAGGCAGAATGCCTGGGTCGCAGTTTTACTCAGCGGAATAACCATCATGGTTAATCTCAGCAACCTGACAGAGGAATATTACATCTTCTTTTTCCCCTACCTCGTGTTCGCCCCGCTGCTGGTCGGCGTCATGAATCTGGCACAGAAGCTCAAGCGGTTCCGGAAAACCAATCTCACCTGCGCCAGATGGGGCATGGGTTACACCTTTGCCCTGCTCACCGGCATCAGCCTGCTGGCAATCCTCACCGCCTGGCAGATACCCCAAATCCACGCCGCCGGGCTGGAGACCTTAATCAGCAAGAACATTTCCTTACGGAAAATCCTTGAAGATCATAATCTCAACCTGTTTGCCGAGGTGCCCAGCAAGCAACCATCCCTCACCGGCAGCAGGCAAAGAGAACTGCATTTCAGCGATTACTTTCACCGCGGGGAGAATATTCAATTTGTCATCACCTCCGAATTCCCTGCCTACTGGCGGACGCAGGTGTACGATACCTATACCGGTCAGGGCTGGGAAAGCAGGTCGGCATCTTCGCCAACTGGAGGAGGAGACCGGATTTCCGCACAGGGAAAATTATCATCCGGACGCCGCGAACTGACATATGATGTCGAGACCAGGGTAAAGACCGATGTCCTGCTTACTGCCGGAGAGTTCAGTTCCTGCGATATCCCCACCTCGCTGGAGATTCTTCCTCCTTTAATCTTAAATATTGACATGGCTAACCCTTCTTACGACAGCTTTTTACCAGGGGATATCGCTCTTTTCACCAGCTCGCTCCGTACCGCCCGGGAGGAGGGCAGATTTTTGAGCCTGACCGATATTCAGGGGCTCCTGCCCCCGGAGGTACTCCTGACAGGCATCGGCAAAAGCCGTTACCCTCCAACTGAGGCAAATTACGAGCGGTTGGTGGAGCATAACTGGCTGACCGATATTGAGGTAACGACAAAACGACGGGGACCCGATGATGCGGTTGCTGTCCTGACACGCCTCCCTCTTGAGGCTAACCAGAGCTACACGATAACTACAAACGTAACCACCGCAACCCCATCGGATTTAATGCTGGCAGGGGATGACTATCCACCATGGGTCACCGATTACTATCTGAAACTACACCCGGGCTTAAGCGAACGCGTGCGGCAGCTGGCCAAAAGCATCACCGGAGAGGCTCCCTCCGCCTATGAAAAAGTGGTGGCGATCAAACGGTATCTCTCCGGAATACCTTACCGCGAAAATGCCGAAAACCCACCCCATCAATCCGATGGCGTCGACTATTTCCTGTTCATCCGGCAGTCAGGGAATTGCAGCTACTTTGCCTCGACAATGGCGATGCTGCTGCGTCTAAACGACATACCCACCAGGCTCTGCAGCGGATTCCTTCCCGGCGAGCTGGATACGGCTACCGGGAGATTTACCATCAGAGCAAAGCATTATCACGCCTGGGTAGAGGTCTATTTCCCCGGCTACGGCTGGATAGACTTTGATGCTACCCCCAATGTTACAGGTGAGGGAACCGACTCCCCTGAAGAAGGCAGCTCGGGACAGCCGGATAACAGTTCCACCCCTGTTTCTGATGCCGGAGATGAAACAGGAATCCCTGCCGGAGATACGGGGAAAGACAGCGCAGGGGAGGAATCAATTCATCGCGTGAGTAACGTCGACAGGCAACCCGTAGTTACCGTAGAAATGGTACCGGCACTACCATTGATTACCGGTATTATGTTTGCTGTGTTACTGGTAATTGCCCTGGTATCTGCCTTTTACGGCTGGCTCTGGCACTTCACCGGGCCTGACTACGGGTCCGAGGTATACACAAAAATGTGCTTCCTTGCCTCATGCGTCAGGCTACGCCCCAAAGAGCAGCAGACGCCCCTGGAATACGGAGCCATGTTAACAGAGGTATTCCCGCCCCAGGCTGAATCTATCCGGAGTATTATTCAAACCTACCAGGCAAGCCGTTACGGGCGTAAGAATAATCCGCCGGCTGAGCATGAGGCACAGCTTGAGCGTTCCTGGAAGAATGTCTACACTGCCCTTCTCAGACGCTTATTCCGCCCCGGATAACACCAGAGACCATCGTTATTCACTTTACTTTCGTAGCCTCGGCTTTTTCCATCAGGAGCTGTCTCGTTTCACGCCCCGGTCTCGGGGCAAATAGAAAGCCGATGCCCAACCCTAAGGCTGTTCCCACGATAAAACCCATCGCCCATCCTGTCCCTATCCCGACAGCCATACTTTTGGCAACATCCTTCCTCGTATACATGGCACCATCCCCCTTGCTCACCAGACCCGGACCTATTTCGTGATGTTACGCAGTTTAGTCTTGTGAATGATTCTATTTCCAACTTCTTTTCGCGTAACATGAGTTATTTATTTCAGGGGTTACGCAGTTGAATACGAACTTTGTAGCTACTACTCATCTAACACACGTTCAAAATTCCCCAAACTGCGTAAGTCCTATATTCTCTGGATATCCCGGTAAGAAAACCGTGCTAAGAGCACTGTCTTTCCATGATACGACAATGCTATCCCTCTGCCTGAGACCGGCGATATCCAGATAGGCTCAATAGATGTAATAACTGCACCAAGTTTACTAACATCATAATAATTCCCTGCTGGTGAGGTAATCCGTAAACTTACCTAATTAGCAAAAAAAAACAACCATAGTTTTTATCCTGTGCAGTTAACACCCGTATTATCCAATGGTGGCAAAAGCGGCGTGAAAAGAAGACTACCCGTATTGATTAATCCGATTTGACAGGGCACCGTAAGCTGAAATAAAGCACCCTGCTCAATACGAATGCCAAAAACCAGACATCCCGATTACTTGACACCTGATGCTGCTGAAGTTACAATAATTCACGATTCGTTGCGCCGAGGTAGCTCAGTCGGTAGAGCAGCGGACTGAAAATCCGCGTGTCCCCAGTTCGATTCTGGGCCTCGGCACCATTTTGACAAATTGTATATCGTATCAGGAAAGACATAATGAGATTTAATCGAATACCGAAACTAATTGCAATCGCCCTGGTCTTCAGCCTGCTGGCCGTAGCCGTCCCCGCCTCCCCGGCTTTTGGTGCCTATGGCACTATCGAATTCACCTCTCCCTCCTCTGGGCCCGCAGGTTCTGGTGTCTCCATTCACGGCTATGGCTTTACGGCAGGAGTAAGCTACTATGTCACATTTAACAATAATACGGTGGGTTCTCCTGGAACGATCACTGCTGGCGGTGAATTCTACACCAGTTTCAACGTACCACAATTGGCTGGTTCCTCGTATTACATTAGGGCATATGTAACTGGAGACACGAATAATTATCTGCTTTTCACCGTCACGCCGGAGATTACCCTTAATACAACATCCGGTAACGTTGGCGACACGATCTTTTTAAGCGGCAGAGGTTTTTACGCCAGCAGCACAGTCAGCATCTATTTTGACAATACTGCCCTCTCGACAAGCATCACCGCCAGCTCCGATGGCACCTTTACCAGCGGCAGCTTCGTCGTTCCCGCTGCCGCGAAAGGGAATCACCTTGTCAAAGGGAAGGATACCAGCGCGTACTCCCCAGTGGTTAACTTCAACGTCCTGTCCAAAATAGCCGTCAGCCCGCTATCGGGTGGCGTCAGCGATCAAGTAAGTGTCACCGGCACCGGCTTTGCCGCAAGCAGAAATGTTGTCTTCTACTGGGACAACACTATCGTTACCACGGAGAGCATTACAACTGATACCAGCGGCGGTTTTACGATCAGCACCTTCACGATACCACCAACTTCCCGTGGCAATCACACTATCAAGGCACAGGATGCCAGCGGCAATAACTCGACGGTCCTTTTCGCAGTGGCACAAAAAATAACCGCTTCGCCATTAACAGGGATTCCCGGTACCGTTGTCACGATCACCGGTAACGGTTTTCAAGCCAGCAAAGCGATAACCGTCAGCTATAACAACACCCCGGTGATTACCGCCCCAACACCGGTTCTGACCAATACCAGCGGCAGCTTCAGCGCCACTTTCACCGTTCCCGCCGGCTTCCCCGGAACATTCGCAATCACGGCTACTGACGGTATGGATACCAGCACAACCGATTTTACCGCCACAACCGATGCGAAAATCAGTGAGGAAACCACGGCAGCCACACCGGGCTATGTTGGCATGGAGGTCACGATAAGCGGCACCGGCTTCAAACCCAGCACCGAGGTTACCATCTACTACGCGACAAACCCGATTGTGCTAACCACCACAACAACCGATGCCAGCGGTGCTTTCTCTGTCACCGTCATTATTCCCCCGAGCGCCGGCGGAGATCATACCATCACTGCCACCGATGGCACGACCATCAAGAGCTTTCCTTTCTACATGGAGAAAGCCCTGCCACTGATACCACAACCGCTACTGCCCCTTGATGAGAGTAAGGCAAAGGCGCTGGTTGAATTCGACTGGGAGGATGTCACCGACCCCAGCGGGGTCACCTATATCCTGCAGATTGCCACCGACAAAGACTTCAGCGAGATTGTCCTGGAGAAGACAGACCTGACCGTCTCAGGCTACACGTTGGACGAGGGAGAAAAGCTGCCGTCAAATAAAAAGAGTGCCCCTTACTACTGGCGGATAAAAGCCATTGATGGCGCTGCCAACGAGAGCGGCTGGACAACCCCGGGCACATTCAATGTCGGCTTTTCGCTGGAGCTTGCAAACTGGATGCTTTACATTCTCATGGGGCTTGGCGGTATCCTCCTCTTCCTGGTTGGTTTCTTCCTGGGAAGACGGAGCGCCATGACTTTCTAGCCAGCGGCTCATTTTTTCATCTTCACCTGTGCCACCAGAGAGACTGGCTATCCAGAAACGATATTTTCGCATCCGGGCGTGAAATGTGCCTTCCTCTGTGATTTCAGCTTCCGGATGATTTCCAAAAAACTCTTATCGCGAGTGTCCGCGAAGCAATCCGTCCGTTTGCACGGATTTTTAATTTATCCATAGACTCAATATCTTGAGATAGGACACATTGTCTGCTCGGATTCAGAAAAGGTTTCTGGATAATTATTATGGATTGCTTTATCGCTATCGCTCCTCGCAATGACTTTTACCAAACAACACCGAAAACCACACTTTTTGACCACTGACAAATATCATGCTAAAATCAGATAAGTTTGAATAGATGCTGAAGGAGCTTTAGTATGTCAGGTCATAATAAATGGTCTTCGATCAAGCATCAAAAAGGTGTTACGGATGCGAAAAGGGGACAGCTTTTTACCAAGCTAACCAAAGAGATTATGGTGGCCGTCAAGCAGGGGGGTAGCAACATGGAGACGAATCACCGCCTTGCCCTGGCTGTCCAGAAAGCAAAGGACGGCAGCATGCCCTGGGAGAACATCGACCGCGCCCTGCAAAAAGGCGCCGGCACACTGGATGGCGCTTCTCTAAACGAAATCACCATTGAGGGCTTTGGCCCCGGTGGTGTCGCCGTTCTGGTACAGGCGCTCTCGGATAACCGCAACCGCACCATTCAGGACATCAGGAGCACATTCACACGCCATGGTGGCACGATGGGAGCCGCCGGGTCGGTTGCCTGGCTTTTTGACCCCAAAGGAATGCTCAACATTGAGACCGCAGACAGGGACAGCGATGAACTGGCACTCCAGGTAATCGAAGCCGGTGCGGATGATGTTGAGATAAGCGATGGCTCTATGGATGTTTATACCAGGCCTGAAGACCTGGAGAAGGTGAGACAGGCTCTGCTCAAGAATAACATCCCCATCTCATCCGCCGAGCTATCCATGATTCCCAAGACGACAATTGAGCTTGAAGAAAAGGCAGCGTTGCAAACTATGAAGCTGCTGGATAAGCTTGAGGAACTGGATGATGTCCAGCACGTGTACAGCAACTTCGACTTTTCCGATGAGATCATGGATAAATACAAATCGGCAGTATAAACGGCAGTAATCCCTTAAGACCAGTTTGATGATAATATTGGGTATTGACCCGGGCACCGTCAGCATGGGTTACGGCGTGATTGAGAGCAGAGATGATGAGATAACCCTGGTTGATTACGGTGCTTTCAAGTGTTCCCCGCGCACCCCGACGGAGAAACGTCTGGGGTTTTTGTATGCCAGACTTCTGGAAATTATCAACCGCCACAAGCCTGACATGGTCGCGGTTGAAGAGCCGTTTGTTTCCGAGAATGTCAAATCAGCCCTCGCCATCGGCAGGGCGCAGGCAATTGCGATTCTTGCCGCGGTCAATAATGATGTTCCCATTTCCCGCTACACGCCGGCGGAGGTGAAACGCCAGATTACCAACTACGGGGCAAGCTCAAAGGAGCAGATACAGGAGATGATAAAGCTTACGTTGGGGTTGTCTCAGGTACCGCAGCCTTCTGACGCCGCCGATGCCCTTGCCGTCGCCATCTGCCATGTACAGGCATTACACCTGAAAAGCCTTCTGTCACGGCAATCGGAGGGGAGCCAATGATTGCCAGTCTTTCGGGAAAAGTCGAGTCACTCTACAGCGACTCGATTGTCGTTAATGTCAGCGGGATTGGTTTCCGCATCTATCTACCCACCAGCGCCCTGAGTCAGCTTGGCGAGCCGGGTACCGACGTCAAGCTCTATACCCATCTCCATGTCAGGGAG
>JBDRFO010000145.1:0-20464 GCA_043818655.1 Chloroflexota bacterium | reverse complement strand
AACCGCACCGCCCTTCGTTCAGATTGTGGCCGCACACAGGGCAAAGACCGGCGCAATCGGGCCGGCAAAGTGTTTTGATGGGGATAACCATCAGGGCATACTGACGGATAGCCTCGCCCAGGTCCAGAATATGGTGCTCGTCAATGGTGAAACTACCCGGCTCTCCGGACATGGCAACCGGGTTACCGCTGACGACGTCGATTGTGGGGAAATATTCCTCTTCAATCTCAAATGACAGCGGTTGCCGGAACAGGACAAGACAGCGGCTGCAGGTGATTTCAATATCGGTACGTATTCTGCCCCTCAGCAGAACGCTCTGGTCGGTACGCGTCAGTGTCACTTCACCATGAACCATATCTTCGCTGCCATCGCCCATGATATCAACCACATCGCAAACCTCACAGGTTCGTGTTGACCCGATCGGCTCTTTAAGCAGTTGTGATACGCTTATTTCTAAAATGGCTGTAACCTCCATATATAAAGAACAATTATACTCTTAATCAGCCACTTCCTGTCAAGCCACGTACCGAAGCGACGAAGCAATGACAGAACGAGGGTTTGGACTTATTCCGCCGCCTCGCTCGCAAAGACACTTGAAACCAACCAGAAACGAATGGAGCAACTTCAATAAGCAGGGTGTATCTTGAATCCTTGTTTTGTGTGATATGATGTTACCGGGTATGCCGACCGGTGAACCGAGAGAAAGCGAAAAAAGACGACATGTATAATTCAGATGTATCCAAAAGTAAGATGGTAAGGAGGACTGGCATGAAGATTACAGGGGTTGAGACCGTACCCGTTGACCGGTACCTTTTTGTGCAGGTGCATACGGATGAGGGGATCACCGGACTGGGTGAGTCCGGGGCATGGGGATACCTTGAGGCATCGGCGGCAGCCGTTGAGACCTTCAAGCGATACCTCATCGGGCAGGACCCGCTCCGCATCGAGCATCACGGGCAGTACTGCTATCGCTACAGCCACTTTCGCGGGTCTGCCATCATGGGTGCCATCAGTGCCATTGATATTGCCCTCTGGGACATTGCCGGGAAGTACTTTGGCGTACCCTGCTACCAGCTACTCGGCGGGAAGTGCCGCGATAAGGCGCGCGTCTATTACCACGTCTTCGGAGATACCAAGGAGGAGCTTATTGAGGGGTGCCGGCAGGCGAAAAAGGCGGGGTTCACGGCGGTAGGACACCTGACGCCTTTTCTGGATGAGCCGCGCGATGTCCCCTATTTCAAGACACATGCGGATAAGATGGCAGACGCGATCGAGACGGTGGGCAGGTACCGCGAGGCGGTCGGGAATGAGGTTGATCTCTGCATTGAGATCCACCGCCGCCTGACGCCGGCGGAAGCGGTCGTGCTTGCCCGCGGGATTGAGCAGTATCACCCCTATTTCTACGAAGACCCGACCCTTCCCGACAGCTTTGATGCCATGGCATTTATTGCCGGTAAAACCCATATCCCGATTGCCACCGGGGAAAGATTGCTTAATATCCAGGAGTTCGAGATGCTCCTTGCCTGCGGTGCGGTGCAGTATGTGCGTCCGGATGTCTGTATTTGCGGCGGTCTGAGCGGGGCGAAAAAGGTTGCTGCCCTTGCCGAGGCCCGCTACGTGAACGTTGTCCCGCACAATCCCTTAAGCCCGGTGAGCACGGCGGCATGTCTCCAGCTGTCCGCCTGTATCCCGAATTTTGCCCTTCAGGAGTACCCCAAAGGTGAGGGTGAGCCGCCCAAGAGCGAGATTGTCACACCCACGCTCAAAATAGAAAATGGCTTTCTCGTGATACCGGATAGCCCTGGTATCGGTGTCGAACTTGCCCCTGATGCCAGAGAGCGTTATCCGTTCAAGCCGCGGGGGGTAGTGAGCCGGCTGCATACCGACGGCTCGGTCATCGACCAGTAGAAATACCGGCTATCCGGAAGCTGTTTTTCTGAGGATGAGCAGGTAACCTGATTTTTTATTCCTGCTCCGGATTTATCTTCCATGACGTCAGGTAGGTGCCCCCCGGTGAGATCATGACGTCGGCGACGATTCTGGCGGTCGTACTGCTGTCGTCGGGGTTGGTAGCCGTCGCGGTGATGGTATAGAACGTGCCGCTGAATTCACTGACGATGCCGATACTGCTTTGTGCCACCGCCCAGGAATAGTGCTCATCAGTATCCCCTTCTCCGGTGACGTAATATACCTGTGTCCGCGTTGGATCACTCTCTGTTACGGTGGGGCGGGGTGGTGAGAACACCCAGTTGAGCATATGGGCACCGCTTCCGTCCAGTTCATCTGTCGGCTCGGAGGTTGACAGGTTACCGCCAAAAAGAGCCGCGGAAGCCGGCTGATAGGTAAAACCACAGGGCAGTCTGGTGCCAACCGAGAAGAGCTGGATGCTTCCGCTTGATTCGGCATCCCAGGTGACGGTGATGGTGAATTTATAGGCACCTGCCATTTTTTTCCAGACCATTTCCCCGTTCACCAGGAGCCAGGTATAGTGCACGGCCGGGGTCACCATTTCGCCGGCGTAAATGGTGTAATCCCCCTGTTCTTCCATCTGCATCGTAACCTGCATCCCGTTCAGGTTTTGGGGCAGCGAGGAACGGATTGCGATGTCATTGTCGAGACACCACAGCACATCTTCAATACCGGCATCGGCGGCATAAATGCCCTTGAGGCTTTTCGCCATCGCCTGCCGGCTGCGCAGGCTGGTGTCGGCATAGCCAAGACAGGAGGAAACAAGAACTGCGCCCAGAGCCAGTGCGATCAGGACGGCGATCAGAACCTGTCCCCCCTCCCCTTTGGTTATGCGTTGCCAGAATCGTCTCATATTTAGGGGCTCACCAGATCAGGCCTCCTGCAGGTCTGGTATTCCTTGCTTTCCTGTGATTCGCCAAAGATGGTGACCACCCTGAGATTCAGGATCTCGTTCTCGTAGCTGACCTGCGTTGTGTTCTCCGGGTCAGACGGGTTGTAGTAGATATTTTCGGCGACGATTCTCTCCTCATTCGCGCCCGAGCTATCCTGGTGGGTTCGCTTGAGATCGCCAATCCCGTCTGATAAATCTTCGATGGAGTAGGAAACAACGTGGTAAATGGTATCCTCACCGTAGCCCCAGTCTGTCCACCGGAGAACCAAGAATTCCGGCGCGCTCAGACCTTCGGCAGTAATACCCTCCGCCATCTGGGTGTCACGGCTGATCCAGTAGCCGGCATTTTCCGTTTGGTGCACCGTCGTGATATGGTCACTGGTGCGCTGTGTGTCACTGACTACATGAAAGAGAACAAGAGACGCGGCGCCCATGATCAGGGCCATCGTGCCGCCGACAACGACCAGTTCTATCAGGGTAAACCCCTTTTCATCCAGCTTCATCGGTTTACCTTGTAGCCTTCTAAGGTGGTTAGCTCTTTGCCATCGCGCTCGACGGTGGCGGTTATTTTCTGGAGGTTATAATCCTGCCCGGATTCCAGGGGCTGCCCTGTCGCCGGGTCCAGGGGGGTAACCGTAACCTCAAGGGTGTAGTCAGACGAAATGGTGATTAAATCGTAGGATTCGTGCCCGGGTGCCGCAAAGTCAATGTAGCCCTGTTTCTTGATATGCTCCATCTGGCTCCTGGCGATGCTTTCTGCATCAGACTGCTCCGTAATAATCATGTCAGCCCTGATAGCGGTGGACAGACCGCCGAGAAAGCCGGCGGCGATCATCCCCAGGATGACAAGAGCGACCAGGGTTTCTAATAGGGCAATCCCGGATTCATGGTCGAGAGACGCTCCGGGTTTTTCAGGAATTTTGAGATATAACATCTTCTGTCACCATTCAGTCCTGGTCTCCAGCTTAATCTCGAAGCAAACATACGAACATTTTGGGCCGGGTATCCTGTCAATTATCTCGCATTGTCTTGACCCGCGATTTGTGTTTATCCGCTCAGGTCATCTGCCCGTAGACGGCGTACATCGCGGAGAGCATGGATATGGTTACAAAAGCAACGATCAACCCGATGAACAGGGTCAGGGCAGGCTGAATGAGCCCGGTCAGGGAATGAGTCCGGCTCTCGCTCTCTGCATCATAGGTTTCCGCGACGGCACGGAGCGTGATATCCAGGCTGCCTGTTTCCTCACCGACCTGTACCATCTGCACCATCATCGGCAGGAAAATCGGGTCTTTGGACATCGGTTGGGAGATGCCCTCGCCTTTGAGCATCGCCTGTCTGATTTCTGTCAGAGAGCGGATCATGACGGTGTTGTTGCTGCTGCCTGTCACGATATCCATAATCTCGGTCATCGGCAGGCCGCTGCGAAACAGAACCGACATCGTACGACAACAATAAGACAGTTCATTCAGATGGTTGATCTTGCCGATCAGTGGGGCTTTGAGTGCCAACCTGTCCCACCGGTACCTGCCCACCGGTGTTCTGATATACAGGGCAATGCCGACAGCCGCAGCCGCCAGCGCAACCAGCATGTAAAGTCCATATTTTTGCGTGACATCAGATATTGTTAAAAGCAACCTGGTAGGTGCCGGCAACTCGGCTCCGAGTGTCCGGTAAAAGCCGATAAACGTCGGCAGGACAAAGTTTACCAGAATGGCAACCACGATTACAGCCACGACGGAAACCAGGATAGGATACGACAGGGCGCTCTTTACCCCTTTTCTGGTTGTCTCCTCTTTCCCCATGTAGTCGGCTATTTCGGTGAGGATCTTTTCCATCTCGCCTGTTTGCTCTCCGACGCCCAGGGTACGGCAGTAGATTGGAGGGAAAACCGCCGGGTATTTGGCCAGCGCCTCGGAGAAACGGCTGCCGCTGCGAAGGTCGATATTTATCTCCCCCAGCACCCTCCGGAATAACCGGTTGGAAATCTGGGCCTCGAGTAACTCCAGAGAGGTTACGATACTAATCCCCGACTTGATGAGTAGCGCGAGCTGGCGGGAGAAAATGATGATGTCCTCTGTTTTTACCCGGAAAAATGTTGGGAAGAGCTTGTCCCATTCGAGCAGGAAGGGTTTTATCGGTTTCAAGCTCAGAACCTGATACCCCAACTGGTTCAGAAGCTCGTCGGCTGCTTCAATACTGTCGGCAGGTACCGTTCCCCTGGCTACCTTCCCGTTTCCGGAGTACGCAACGTAGTGGTAATTCATACTTCTAAGCTATTGAGGAGACACAGCGCAGCACTTCGCTGGGCGTGGTAATGCCGGCTTTCACCTTGAGTATTGCGTCATGCCACATCGATGTCATGCCTTCTGCCCTCGCTTGAGCCCTGATTTCGGTGGCACTTGCCCCCGATATTATTAATCTCCGGAGCTCATTAGTGAGCGTAAGGACTTCAAAAACGGCGATACGCCCAAGATAGCCGGTGTTGGAACACGCGTTACAGCCCTCCCCGTAAATGTACTCTTCCCGCTCCTCCCCTGTTTCTTTGCCGTAGGCGAGTGCGGCTTCTGCGGGAGCCCTGGTTGTGTGCTGACACCGGGGACAGATACGTCTTACCATCCGCTGTGCCACGATTCCAACGAGGGCTGATGAGATAAGAAAAGGCTCAATCCCGAGATCCAGCAGGCGAAAAAGAACGCCAACGGCATCATTGGCATGAATCGAAGCCAGCAGCAGGTGTCCGGTAAGCGCAGCCTGAATGGAGATGTTGACGGTATCGGTATCACGAATCTCTCCGACAAGGAGAACATTGGGGTCGTGCCTCATGACGGCTCTCAGTCCGGCGGCAAAGGTGATTCCGGCCCGCGGATTGACCTGAATCTGGTTAATGCCTCTCAAATGATATTCGATGGGGTCTTCAATCGTAATGATATTGCGCCCTATACGGTCAAGGCTGTTGATGGAAGCATAGAGTGTCGTTGTTTTCCCTGAGCCGGTGGGGCCGCTGATGAGTATCATCCCGAATGGTGAGCGCAGCATCTGCTCGTACTGCTTGAGGTTTTCGGGCAAAAACCCGATCTCGCTCAGATTCAGGATGGCAAAGGATTTATCCAGGATACGCATGGTAGCCATTTCACCATAGGCGGTGGTCACCGTTGCGACCCTGACATCTACTTCCTTATCCCTGACGATCAGCGAAAACTGTCCGTCCTGAGGGCGACGGTCGGCAATATTCATGTTTGCCTGGACTTTTAATCGGGAAATAAGCGAGGCGTGAGCACTGAGGGGCAGGGACATGACCTCTTTCAACACGCCATCAATGCGGTAGCGGAGCCTGAGACTGCGCTCTTCCGGTTCGATATGAATATCAGACGCCCGGTTCTTGATCGCATCCTCAAGGATGAGGTCCAGCGCACGAACCGCCGGTGCTTCGGCAATCGACTCATCATTAACCCTTGTTCGTGTCTGGGTGTCCTGAGGGGCTGTCTCAGGGAATTGCTTCTCGATCTCCCCGTAGGACTTGTAGTTGCGGTCAATAGCCTTCTTGATTTCCTCAGGGACGACGATAACGGTCTTAATTCTCATCTTGGTATGGGCTGATAAAGCCTCAAGGGTGGGGACATCATTGACATCCGACATGGCAACCAGGATGGAATTACCGATGATGTCAAGAGGCAGGATATTATATTTCCTGGCTAATGATTCCGGGATCAGCTTCAGGGCCTCCGGTTGGATTTGCAGGGTAGTGAGGTTGACATAAGGCAGGTCAAGCTGCTGGCTTAAAGCTAAAGCCAGGTCTTCAGGTGTGATGACCCCCTGCTTGATCAGTACTTCGCCCAGCTTTGGTTTCCTTGTGTCCTGGGAAGTCTCCGGTAATTGTTCCTCAACCACCGGTGCTGATTCATCAGACTGGTCTTTCCCTTCCGTCTTGACAGGATTTTCCAAATACTTAACCCTTCCTTGAAAACACGGTTACCGGAACAGTTTTATATTTAAATGAGATTCTGCTTTATAACATATAGTACTTTTGACCAGTGATAATAATCCCCACTTTCCATGCTGTCCCGATATGCACGACTGATTTTTCATAATTAATACCAATCCAGTATGATGTTAAGTTACATTATAAGTTACATTATAACATTATTTCCTCAATACAGTGCTATTTTCGGTTCTGTTCACTCATGGTACTTAAGTTCGTTTTCGCCATTCCGGATTTATGTGAAGAGAACCCGGCATGATTACAGGCCAACCAGAAACTGTTTTCTGAATATGAGCAGGTAATATGCCCCATCTCAGGATGCTGGGTTTCCGGATGACTTCTAAGCGGATAAACATACATCGTAGGTCAAGGCGATGCGAGACAACCTACTAGATATCTGGCACACAATATGCGTATGTTTGCTTAGATATCCAGGTTACGCACGTTCTGGGCATGTGCCTGGATGAAGGCTTTGCGCGGGGGGACTTCCGCGCCCATCAGCCTGCAGAAGATATCATCAGCTCTGGCGGCATCCTCGATATGCACCGTGAGTAGCGTGCGCATCTCCGGGTTCATCGTCGTTTCCCATAGCTGCTCGGCATTCATCTCACCGAGACCCTTGTAACGCTGGATCTCTACTCTGCTGTTACTTCTAAAACCGCGCGTTGCTTCTTCCTTCTCCTGCTCCGAGTAAATCCACTGCTCTGTCCCCCTGGTTTTAATGCGGTAGAGGGGGGGCTGCGCAATGTAGAGGTGTCCGGCATTGATGATCTGTGGCATGTGACGGAAGAAAAAGGTGAGAAGCAGTGTGCGGATATGGGCACCGTCAACATCGGCATCCGTCATGAGGATGATGCGATGGTAACGCAGCCGGGACAGGTCAAGCTCGTTATCGATGCCGGTGCCGATTGCGGTGATAATCGCCCGCACCTCGGCATGGGCAAGCATCTTGTCGGGCGGTGCCTTTTCCACGTTGAGAATCTTGCCCCGCAGTGGCAGGATGGCCTGAAAGCGGCGGTTTCTGCCCTGCTTGGCGGAGCCACCGGCGGAATCTCCCTCCACCAGGTATAACTCGCAAAAGGAAGGGTCTTTCTCCGAGCAGTCGGCAAGTTTTCCCGGCAGTGTTCCTCCCTCAAGGCTGTTCTTGCGGATGATGAGGTCGCGTGCCTTCCGTGCCGCCTCCCTGGCTTTTGCCACCATGAGGCATTTCTCGATAATGCTTTTGGCATCATCTGGATGCTCTTCAAGGTAGAGACCAAGCCCCTCACCAACGACGCTTTCCACCAGTCCCTTGATTTCAATATTGCCCAGCTTGCCCTTGGTCTGTCCCTCAAACTGCGGTTCGCTGAGCTTCACACTGATGACTGCCGAGAGACCCTCGCGCACATCGTCTCCTGTCAGGTTCGGCTGATCATCCTTGAGCAGCTTATTCTTGTGAGCGTAGTCATTGAGCACACGCGTGAGTGCCGAGCGAAACCCGGTCAGGTGGGTGCCGCCATCCATCGTATTGATGCAGTTGGCAAAGCTGAAGATGGTGTCTGAGTAGCCATCGTTATATTGAAGCGCCATCTCGACAATCGTGGTGTTTACCGTGCCGCTGATATAAATGGGGGGGCGGTGGATCACATTGCGTGTCCGGTTCAGATGGCGGACAAAGCTGGTAATACCACCCTCAAAGTAAAAGGTCTTCTCCTTGTTCTCCCTTTTGTCCTTGAAGCAGATTTCCAGTTCCCTGTTCAGGTAGGCTACCTCCCGGAAACGTTCACTGAGGGTGTTAAAGTTATAGGTTGCGTTGCCGAAGATCTCAGGGTCGGCGCGAAAGCTGATGGTGGTACCGCTGCCGTTTGCCTCACCCACCTCGGTGACCGGCCCCTGTGTGACACCTTGGCGGAACTCCTGCTGGTAAAGTTTGCCGTCGCGCTTGACATTCGCCCTGAAGTAAGCAGACAGGGCATTGACGCATGAGGCACCGACGCCGTGCAATCCGCCGGATACCTGGTATATCTTGCCGCCAAATTTCGCCCCGGCGTGCAGGGTGGTAAGGACTGTTTCCAGGGCTGATTTCCCTGTGACCGGATGGGTATCTACCGGGATACCACGCCCGTTGTCCTCCACGGTAACCGTGCCGTCTTCGGCGATGGTCACGTTAATTTTGGTGCAATAACCCCCCATCGCTTCGTCAACACTGTTGTAGACAATTTCATAGACCAGATGGTGCAGCCCGCGTTCATCCGTGCTGCCGATATACATCCCGGGCCGGCGTCTGACGGCTTCCCGTCCCCCCAGAACCTGTATGTCCTGAGCGGTGTAACTGTCATTGCCGGGGGTTTCGGTTATTGAGGTTCTCTCTTGTACCATAGTTTTATCTTTGTTTACTGTTGTACCACGGCTCAAAAAACAGGCCGGGTAAAGAATTACAAGCTATCCAGAAACAGTTTCTTCGAATGTGAGCAGGTAATCTATCTCAGGATACTGAGCTTCTGTATGATTTCTAAATATTGATGGGGAATCATCTTTAGCAACAGGACTGGCTAAAGGACTGTGCCAGCTGGCCAACAAGATTGCTATCACGAACATTTGTGTTAATAGTATACCACAAATGAACCGGAAGGTAAAGCTGTTTCGGTTGCGGGGCTGCCTGCCGGCTACTTCTTTGCCCCCCTTATCGCATGGCCGCCGAATTTGTTGCGCAGGGCTGCCAGCATCTTTCCCCCGAAGGGTTGTTCCTGACGGGAGCGGAAGCGTGCCTGAAGCGCCATTGTGATCGACGGCAGAGGCACCGCAAGCTCAATGGACTCCTGTACTGTCCACCTGCCCTCACCGGTATCGTCAACATAGGACTGGACACCATCAAGCTCCGGGTCTTCTTCCAGAGCGGCGGCGCCAAGGTCAAGGAGCCATGAGCGCACCACACTGCCGTGCCGCCAGACCTCGGCAATCCGGGGTAGATCCAGCTTGAACTCACTTTTTGCTTTCATGAGTTCAAATCCCTCGGCGTATGCCTCCATCATCCCGTACTCAATGCCGTTGTGAATCATCTTGACAAAATGGCCCGACCCGCTGGGGCCCATGTGAGCGTAGCCGCGGTCTTTTGCCGGAGCGAGGGTCTGGAAGACGGGTTCCATCCGGCGGAATGCCCCGGCATCCCCCCCTACCATGAGGCAGTAACCCTCTTTGAGACCCCATATCCCGCCGCTTGTGCCGGCATCCAGGAAGAAGATCCCTTTTTCCGCCAGTGCCCCGGCGCGTCTTATGCCGTCCCGGTAGTTGGAGTTACCCCCATCAATGATGATGTCACCCGGTGATAAGAGCATCCCCAGGCTGTTGATGGTGTTCTCCACAGGATCACCGGAGGGAACCATGACCCAGACGGCGCGTGGCTTTGCCGTCAGCATCCCAACCAGATTGTCCAGAGAAGCTGCCCCCAGGGCGCCATGCTGTACCGCATCCTGCACGGCTTCCTTTGACGGATCATAGGCGACAATGCGGTGCCCGCCGCCAAGCAGGCGCTGCACCATGTTCCCGCCCATACGCCCCAAACCAATCATGCCCAGTTCCATGGCGATCATCCTCCCTATTACCGAATTACTGACTCATGTTACGCAGTTAGTCTTGTGATTAATACGACTCTCCGCTTTATTTTGCGTAACACCAGTTACTGCTATGCGAGTTTCGCCCTGAGCTGTTTGGCGACCGGCTCGCCTTTGGTTAGATGAATTCTTATAGCACGCCGCCCTGCTGTTTGTAAAGCCTCAAAATCTCCCAGCGCCTCGGCATCAGCCAGCACACCGAAGGTATACGGTTTGCCCGGGGCAGGCAGGTCGTCCTCATGCTCGGATGTTATCTGGAGAAACAACCCCGTATTGGGGCCGCCCTTGTGGATCTGACCGGTGGAGTGCAGAAAGCGCGGCCCATAGCCAAGCGTCGTGGCGATGCGGTGCTCCTGGATGATCCTGCGGCGGAAATCGGCGAAAACGCCGTCTGTTTCCGGTGTCTCAAGGAGGTATGCCATGATTGCCAGGTAGTTGCCCTTCCCGGCGCGGGATAAAAGCGCGCTGATCGCCCCGGTGGTCACCATCCGGGGGGGCTGGCCAGAGTCCATACATTCGTGCAGAACGCGGTCTGTTGCCTTCTTTGCCATCTCAACGTTGGGCTGGTTGAAAGGGTTAATGGCGAGGATAACACCGGCAATGGCGGTGGCAAACTCCCAGCGGAAGAACTCCCCACCAAGGTCGTAGTGGTCAGCAAGCTCCAGGATTGCTACCGGATGTCCTGCGGATTTAATTCCGGTAACAGCAGCGTCGGTTGCCGCATTATCGTCCCCTTCAAGACGCAGGTACACAAAAAGGCGGTCACTGCCGTAGTAGTCGGGGGGTACCGAAGGCTCACCGGCCACCGGGATGATGCCCTTGCCTTCCTTGCCGGTGCTTTCGGCAAGAAGCTGCTCCGCCCAGATCCCGAAACTGCTCAGGGCAGGCGAGGTAATCAGGGTAAGCTTATCCCGTCCCAACCGTGCCATGGTACCCATAAACGCCCCCAGCATGACAGCGGGGTTTTCACGAACCGCAATACCGGGCGCGCATTTCTCCCGCATCCTATCGGCACGCTCAAGCAGGGTGGTAATATCTACCCCTGAAAGTGCCGCCGGGACAAGACCAAAATAGGAGAGAACAGAATAGCGCCCGACAATATCCGGGGGATTGATGAAGATACGGCGGAAGCCTTCCGTCTTTGCGAGACCGACAAGGGGTGTTCCCGGATCCGTGATGGCAACAAAGCTCTGCCCTGTATTCGCTTTACCGGTTGCCGCCCTCACCTGATTTTTGAAATGGGCAAAGAGGTTAACCATCTCAATCGTCGTGCCGGATTTTGATGACACCAGAAACAGGGTCTGTCCCGGGTCGATGCCGTCTGTTACCGACTTAACCCAGGCAGGCACCGTTGAGTCCAGCACGGTAAGCCGGGGATATCCTCCGGCTGCCCCGAATGTCTTTCCCATCACGAGTGCTCCCAGGCTGCTCCCGCCCATGCCCAGGAGAACCACGTCACGGAAACCGACCTCATTTATTTCTCCGGCAAATGACCGGAGGGATGGAATTTGCCCCCGCATGGCGTCCGTCACCGTAAGCCAGCCCAGGCTTTCACCGATCTCGGCGGGGTCCTGCCTCCAGAGAGAGTAGTCTTTCTGCCACAAACGTTTTACCACGTTCCGCTGCTCGATATCAGCATAGGATTTTTCGACATCATCAAGATAGGAGTGAAGATATAAGCTGTCCATTCTGACCTCCAGGCTATCAGCCTATCGATTTTGGATTTTCTTTGGTTGACGGGTTTTAAAGCAGCCGGTACAGCAGTGATAAGCTACAGAGAATGGCTACGGAGGGAGAAATATGTTTTGTGCCGGCAGTTCCCGCAGGCGATCCGGGACACTGACTTTCCGAATCAGAGCATGGAACCTGCCTGCCAAATATATGCTAACCCGACGCTGCTGGTGATGTCAAGATATGGAACCCGGAGGTTCCATACGTTTTTGGTTGGTTTCAAGTGTTATCCGGAGAAGCGACGCGGCGAAGCAAGTCCAAACACTCGTTCTGTCATTGCGAGGACGAAGCCCGACGCAATGACATCGAAGCTAATGTTAGCAGCCAAATTAGAACGATACCGGAATAAAATATTTGGTCTTATCAATATTTCTATGGTGTGATATAATTCATGATTACGGCTACAGCCATACTTTGGCGCAGTGACTCAGTGTCTATGGCTGGTTCGGTATCCGTCAAAACAGCGTTGTTTTATAATAAGATGTTGCAGAAGAAAATTAAACACTGTCTTGACATTATAGTTCGCTTGTGTAATGATTACCATCATTAACCATTAATAACATGAACTAATATTTCGCGGGAGGCAAATTTTCATGGTAAGAGCGCGAGGTATGCCAGCCAGGGGTATGCCGGGTGGGAGAGGTAATCGCAGCGAGGTCATGGGACGGGAGTCAATCTGGAAGCTCCTGTTCAAATTTTCCGGCCCGGCCATTATTGCCATGATGGTCACCTCCAGCTACAATCTGGCGGATGCTATTTTCGTGGGCCGCCTTGGCGCGGAAGCAATGGCAGCAATGGCGGTATCAATGCCGATTGTCATGATCACGATGTCCATGTCCATGGGTACCGGTATCGGCGCTGCTTCTCTGATCGGGAGATACCTCGGCGCCGGGCAAAAAGAGGCGGCAAATAGGGTTGCCGGCGTCGCCATCACGACGTCTATTCTGATCAGTCTTTTCATTACCATTGTCTGTCTGGCGAATCTGGACGGATTGCTGGGGCTTTTCGGGGCTTCCGGCCCTGTCCTGGCACCGGCCAGGGCCTATGTCTCCATTATTCTTGCCTTTACCGTGGTCAGCAAGCTCTCAATTGTCCTTTCCTGCATTGTCAGGGCGGAAGGAAATCCCGTCTTCTCCAGCGGCGTACAGGTTGGCCAGTCCATCCTGAACATCATTACCGACCCGATCTTTATTCTCGGCTGGGGATTTATCCCGGCTTTTGGTATCGCCGGAGCCGCCGGGACGACCTCGGTGGCATGGACGCTGGGGACACTGACATATATTGGCTATTTCGTCTCGGGGAAAAGCTCATTCCGCTTGAAGCCCGGCGATTTTATCCCCGACCTCAAGATAATCCGTGAAATTTACCGTGTCGGCATCGCATCAATAGCACGCGGGGCAGCCGGTACCGTCGTGCAGACAGTAGGTAACAGAACGGCGGCATCTTTCGGGATAATCACACTGGCGATAAAGGGTATTCTTCTTCGCGCTTCCAGTTTTGCCTTCATGCCGACAATGGGTATCGGACAGGGGGTGCTGCCCCTGGTGGCATACAACTTTGGTGCCAAGCAGAAGGGGCGGGTTGGTGAGGTCATTATTAAGGCCAGCATGGTCGGTCTTATCTGGGGAGGTATTTGCTTTGTCTTCGTGCAGTTCTTCCCGACGCAGCTGGTATCCATTTTTAACAGTGACCCGGATTTTCTGGCCGAGGGGGTAAGGGCGATCCGGATATTTTCCATTGCCTTCTTTACGGTGGGTATCCAGATGATTATGAGCTTCTACTTCCAGGGGGTTGGGAAAGGGATCGCATCCCTGATACTGGCATCATCCCGCCAGGTAATCTTCCTGCTGCCTGCCTATTTTATACTGCCCCGATTCTTTGGCGCCACCGGTATCTGGCTTTCTTTTGCGGTGGCTGATATTCTGTCATTTATCGTTACGTTAACTTGGACGAGTATCTCTTTCCGAAAAATGGAGATACCTTTTACCCTGAAGGCACAGCCTGTGCTGGTCGCGGACCCGTCCGCGGCACCTGCCGGAGGTTCATCGGGAGAATCGTTAGGTAAGGTGTAATCCCCACAGGACTGTGCTCTTAATCCCGGTTGTTGAGGTGGTTTTCGCCATCTCAACAACGTTAATTGGGCAGAACCCATTTCCCGGATGACTTCGAAAGAGGGAAAGATAGCTCGGTCAATCATTGCGAGCCCTCACGCTACACTCAGAGGAAACTACGCGAGGCAATCTGTAACATCCTGTCATGGTCGGACGGATTGCTTCGTTGCTGCCGCTCCTTGCAATGACCATGCGACAGATTTTTTCATTACCGTAGAAACCATTCAGGAACTCAGTATGCTGAGACTGAGCGAGTTACATACTCAGCCCCTTAATAATCACTTCTGGATAGCTTGCCCTAATTCTGTTTAAACAGCTGGTAGAGATGAGCCACGTTCGTGCGTTCCACCTGTCTTGCCATGGCCGGCGTTGTTGCGGCATCTAAGGGATAACGCTGATAGAAGGTTATCTTTTCCTGTGCTTCTTCCAGGCTCATCCCCCGATCGACGGCGGTCCTGACAGCATCAATCCATGCCTGAATGATGGCGCTCATCTCTCCAACGAACTCTCTCTTGCAGACATCGCCGTGCCCCGGCATCAAGACATCAGCCTGAAGCTCCCCGATGCGCTTGAGTGAGTCCAGCCATTCATAGGGGAGTGCCTGGTGGAGCCATGCCAGTGTCCCGTAGGTAACATTATCCGAGGTAAATATTACCCGTTCTTCCGGCACAAAGACGGCCAGCTGGTAGGGTGAGTGCCCGGGGAGATGGATAAGCTCAAAGGTATGGTCGCCAAGGTGGATCGTGAGCTTCTCGGAGAAGGTGATCGCGGGAGGGCGGAAACTGAAATTTTCAACAAGGGGAAGGTCTTCCGGGGCTGTCTGCGCAAGACGCTCCTTGAACTGCTCCGGCGAGGATGCAATGATGGCGGCTCTTGTCCCCTCGTGGGATACGCCGGTGCCTTCGAAGAAGCAGTTCCCGGAGAAGTGGTCTCCGTGTGGCTCGGTGTTGATTACGTAGCGAACCTTACCGTGCTTGGCAATCTCCTCCCGCCACCTGATGGCATCTGACGGCATCTGCGGCGTGTCGATCAGGACGATGCCTTCTCTGGTAATGACAAAGCCGTGATTGCATCCACGTACACCGGTTTCGACATACACGTTGCTCGTTACCTTTTGAATCATCATCTCCTCCTTGTTTGCTGACTCTTATCTCAATACTGAAGGGAACGTAACTCAAAGCAATCCGTAAAATCCAGGCGTGGCAGACGGATTGCTTCGCTTCGGGCGCAATGACACTCTCAAAGCAACCAAAACCAAACAGAACTATGTATCGTATCTCAGGATACCGGGCTCCCGGGTGCCTTCTCGCTGCCGGTGGCGAAAGCTTAGCATAACAGGCAGGAAACGGTCAAGAATAGTCGCTTCCGGCTGTTTTCACATGAATTGCAGATGATAAAACCGGTTAATCAAACCTGATAAGCAGCACCCGCTTTTAAGGTTGGCTTGCGGCGCCTGACAGGAGTGCATGGCAGCTTTATCCGGCAGTTGTGACAAATTACGGCAGTATGTTACACTTCAGGCAGGTGTCTCCGGGTTGGAATGCTGCAGATGGCTTACGGTCAGAATACCACTCCGGCCGGGGAAAAGCAGCGGCTCTTCTAAAAATATACTTCCCACGACCCTGCGGTCGGGGATTGAAGTAAGGTGGCTTTAAAATAGTTTTGCGGGACAGGTGAGAGTGCCGATGCGCATCGCGATGTATTACTCCAATAAAGATATCCGCCTTGAAGAGATGCCGGTCCCCAAAATCGGGCATGGCGAGATGCTGGTCAGGGTGATGGCGAGCGGCATCTGCGGCAGTGATTTGATGGAATGGTACCGCCGTGACCGGGCACCGCTGGTGCTGGGGCATGAGATCGGGGGAGAGGTCGTTGCGGTGGGCGAGGGTGTGACCGGCTACAAAACCGGTGACCGGGTTACGGCGGCGCACCATGTCCCCTGCAATACGTGTCCCCAGTGTCTTGCCGGGAATCATACCGTCTGCGAGAGTGTCCGCCGGACGAACTTTGACCCCGGCGGCTTTGCCGAATACCTCCGCCTGCCGGCAATCAATGTCGAGCGCGGCGTCTTTCGCTTGCCTGATGAGGTGTCTTTTGAGGAGGCAACCTTTGTTGAGCCGCTATCGTGCATCCTGCGGGGGCAGCGAAGGGCGGGCATGCAGGTGGGGAAGAGCGTTCTTGTCCTCGGCAGCGGCATTGCCGGTCTGCTTCATGTCAAGCTGGCGAGGGCGCTTGGTGCCGGACGAATTATGGCAACGGATATCAGCAGCTTTCGCCTGGAGGCGGCAAAGAGGTTCGGTGCCGAGGCGGTGATCAATGCCCGGGAAGATGTGCCGGAACTGGTGCGTGAGCTTAACTCCGGCTCCCTTGCCGACATCGTGATTGTATGCACCGGTGCCCCTCAGGCTATCCAGCAGGCATTCCGGGCGGTTGAGCGGGGGGGCACCATCCTTTTCTTTGCCCCCACGAACGAGGGTGTTACCATTCCCTTCTCCGTCAACGATGTTTTCTGGCGCCGTGATGTGACCCTTGCCACCTCTTACGCCGGCAGTCCCGCCGACTATGCGATGGCACTTGAGCTAATCCGGGCAGGGCGGGTAACCGTGCGGGATATGATTACCCACCGGCTGGGCCTGGCGGAAGCAGGCAGGGGTTTTCAGCTTGTGGCACAGGCTCAGGACTCCATTAAGGTAATCGTTCTGCCGCAGAAGTAGCCTGTATCAGCATGTTTTACGGTAAGGTTTTTTCCTGGGGAAAAGGAAGTAAAGCCTGAAATAATCTCAAGCAGGAGGGTGCGATGGAAAGCATTATCGGGAGCAACTGGAAATTTCGTCATGTGGCGGTGGTGGTTCGTGATATGGATCAGGCTGTTGGGCAGTATGAATCCATCCTGGGTAGCGGTATCTTCCGCCCGGAGACTCTCATGGACAGCAGTACCTTCTCCGACTACACGGTTTATGGCAAAAAGACCCCTGATGTTCATAAATCCAGGTTCAAGCACAGCGACATCGGACCGGATAAAATTGACCTTGAATTCATCTCTCCGGTTGAGGGAAAGCCCATCTACCGGGATTTCCTGGAAAAGCATGGTGAGGGGTTACATCACATTGCCTTTGCGGTTGATGACCTTGATGCGGAAACCGCCAAACTGGTGGCAAGGGGTATCCCGGTTATCACCAGCGTCAAGCGACCCAACGGCCGGGGTTTTGCCTACTTTGATTTCGGCAGCTGTCTGATTGAACTCATCGGTGCGGTGAAACAGGAGAGCTAAGCGGAGAAACATAAATCGCGGGTCAGGGCGAAGAGAGACAGTTTGTATCTGGTTGCTTTGAGAGTGCTATTGCAGGCCCTCACGTTGCGCTCAGGGTAAACTCCGCGAAGCAATGACAGGGCAAGTGTTTGGGCTTGCTTCATCGCTTCGCTTCTCAGAGTGACGCTTGAAGCCAACCAGAAACGAACGGAACCGTCGGCAGTAAAAGATAGTCTGTTCGGGACTTCGTGTTACCAGAAATCATCCATGTTGCTTTCTTTCTGTCTTTTCTCGCAACCAGCCGGATAAGGCATGTCTTATCATGTGGTGTGCCCTGGTGATTGAAGCAGCACGGGGACTGATTTTACGAAGTTGAGCGAGCAACACGTTTCGTCTTGCGATGCGGTGTTACCGTGTTTGATGATACCTGATATAATCATGAAGGCAGGTGCTGCCGAAAGAAGAGTAGCAGGTGGGAGGTTTATGATGATAGAGTTCATCTGGGTTACCGCGGTAAACTGGTTGATCGAGCACGGCCCCCGCATTTTGATCATTATTTTAATTGGATTGCTTTTGCGGATTGCCCTGAAAAAGTTTATCCCGTCAATTGTTTCCCGGGGCATCATCTCGGCAAAAGGCGAAAGCAAGTCTGAAATCAATCAGAGAACCGAGACACTGGTCAGGGTTCTGATGGGCGCAGGAAGGGTTCTTATCCTGGTAACTGTTATGTTCATGGTGCTGTCAGAGGCGGGCATCCCCATTGCCCCGATCCTTGCCGGGTTGGGGGTAGCCGGTATTGCGGTTGGTTTCGGAGCGCAGTATCTCATCAGAGACCTTATTGCCGGTGTCTTTATCATTCTGGAGAATCAGTACCGGGTGGGAGACGTGGCTAAGGTAGCAGGTGTTGCTGGGTTGGTGGTGTCAGTTAGCCTGAGAACAACCGTGCTCCGTGACCTCGATGGGCTGGTGCACCATATCCCCAATGGAGAGATATCGGTCGCCAGCAATTTCACCAGGCAATGGTCCAGGGCTAATCTCAATATCCGTGTCGCTTACAAGGAAGACCTTGACCGGGTCATGGCCATATTTAAAACGATCTGGGAAGAAATGGCTCAAGACCCCAAATGGGGGCAGGATATCATTTCGAAAACACCGTCATTTCTCCGGGTGGAAGACTTCGGGGATTCCGGGATTACCATCAAGGTGGCAGGCGAAACCAAACCGATCAAGCAGTGGGACATTATGGGGGAGTTCCGGCGCAGGGTTAAGAAGACATTCGATGAGCAGGGGATTGAGATTCCCTGGCCACACACCAAGGTGTATTTCGGGAATGCGCTGATAAGAGATGATGACAATCATCAGCCGCCAGCATGAATCTAACCCGAAGGCGGGGGTATTAAAGGTGGCGTGGGACGTTGTTTTTGCGGTTCCGTACGGTTATGGTCGGCAGGCCGGTTTTCCCCCGTCTTAAATTCATGTGGAGACAACCCTGAATGAATACACTCAACAGGGTAAGAAAGTTTTTTCTGAAGGGTGATAGCATAAGCAGGTTTGGTGTAGAATGTAATCTCTAACCGGAAATATGAGCGTATCAAAGAGGTGTTTATGGACTTTTCCAAGATTCAGGGCGCCGGCAATGATTTCATTCTTATTGAGACAGATGATCCCGGGCAGGACTGGCCTCAGAAGGCGGTTGCCATGTGTGACCGGCACTTCGGCATCGGTGGTGACGGGATACTCCTGGTGATGCCTTCGGATGTGGCGGATGTCAGGATGCGGATGTTTAACCCTGACGGCTCTGAGGCAGAGGCTTGTGGTAACGGGCTGAGATGCGTCGTCAGGCATACCGGTGATAGCAAGCTGGCCAAACCAATTGCAGAGGACTTAACCGTTGAAACAATCGCCGGTATCAGGCAGGCTCATGTGAAAAGGAAAAATGGTAAAATAACGGAGATTCAGGTGGCGATGGGGAAACCGGGGCTTCTGGCTCATGAAATACCGGTCGTGATAAAATCACCCGGAAATAAAGCAAATGACATAACGCCGGTATTAAGCGCCACGGTCAACATGATGGGGAGAGACATGTGTCTTTATTTTGCCTCAATGGGAAATCCTCATGCTGTTTACTTCATGCGGGAGCCGGTTCAGGAGTTCCCTCTGTCACAAATCGGGCCTGCAATCGAGCGGCACAGGATGTTCCCCAGCAGGGTAAACTTTGAGATTGTCAGGGTGATTGACCGGGAGAATCTGGAGGTCAGGGTATGGGAACGGGGTGCGGGGGAGACGCTGGCTTGCGGTACCGGTGCCTGCGCTGTCGCTGTCACGGCGCATCTCCTGGATTACATTGACGGCAGGGTGAATATCAATCTTCCCGGCGGCACCCTGAATGTCGCTTGGGACGGTGCGGGACAGGTGCTGCTTGGCGGCCCGACGGAGGTCGTCTTCACCGGCATCTGGCCTGATTAGCAAATCTTTTCCATAATTTAAAATTTGAAAAACTGGAAAAATAAGACAAGGAAAAGGAGTTGTAGCTGGAAATGAGATTGTCAAAGAGAATGGACACCCTGGCGCCCTATCTTTTCGTGGAGATTTCACGCAAGATTGCCGAGAAGAGGGCGAAGGGCGAGGACGTCATCAGCTTTGCGATTGGTGACCCCGACATCCCGACGCCTTCCCATATCATCGAGAGATGCAGGCGAGAAATGCTTTCGGTTGTAGATCAAGGAATTACCAACAGGTGAATTCCAGTTAATCTTGATTTTAACGTTATTGGATGGTAGCCATTTAAATACGCAATAGTCTTTTTTGATTTTCTTCATATAACTAATCACCATAGGTGATAACAAAACTAACCTATCTTCTGGGGATGTAGTGATGATATCGTCCAACTGTTTTACATGACGTTCCGCGTGGAATTGTTGGAAAATATCCCAAAATTCA
>JBDRFO010000144.1:0-24968 GCA_043818655.1 Chloroflexota bacterium | reverse complement strand
CGGCTCTATGATGGTTTCTCTCACTTTTGCTGCAGTATCCAGTGGGTAGAACTCAGGCGGGCTATATCCGCCCATGCCGCCGGTGTTGGGGCCAAGATTGTCGTCAAAGACAGGCTTGTAGTCGCAGGCAGGCACCATAGGGACAATCGTTTTACCGTCGGTGAAAAAAAGTGAACTCACTTCCCTGCCAGAAAGGAACTCTTCAACTACCACCCTGTCACCGGCTTTGCCGAAGGCTTTAGCCTCCATGATATTGGATAAGGCAGATAGGGCTTCTTCGGTTGAATGGGCAACGGTTACTCCCTTGCCTGCGGCCAGCCCATCTGCCTTGACCACAAGGGGTGCTTTTTGTTGCTCAATGTATTTTTTTGCCTCTGCATATGAAGAAAAGCCGGCGCTTCTGGCACAGGGGATGTTGTATTTTTGCATCAGCTCTTTGGCGAAGATCTTGCTTGCCTCTATCTGTGCCGCCGCTTTATCCGGTCCGAAGGCAGGGATGCCTGCTTCTTTCAGAAGGTCAACAATGCCGTCGGCAAGCGGGTTCTCCGGGCCAACGACAACAAGCCCGATGTCTTTTTCTTGAGCCAGCCTGACCAGTTCCTCGATATCCTCCGCGCCGACATTGATGTTTTGGGCAATTTGCGCCGTGCCGGCATTACCCGGGGCAACGAAAAGCCCGGTTACTTTCGGACTCTGGGCAATCTTCCAGGTGAGGGCGTGCTCCCTGCCCCCACCGCCAACAATCAGTATTTTCATAGTGCCTCTTATCGGTATCGTTCTAAAATGGTTTGAATAGCTGTCATTGCGAGCGTTAGCGAAGCAATCTCATATTTTATCATCGGGACTCGCAACGACATTACAATTATGTGACCAGCCAAAACAGAACGATACCCTCTATTAGATTAATGACCCTGTCCCCTTGTCTCCCCTTCCCCTGCAGGGAAAGGGGAAGAGATTGGAAGAGGGGTCTGCACCCCTCTTAAACGCCCCGTTTTATTTTACTCCCACTCAATTGTGCCGGGAGGCTTGGAGGTGATGTCGTAGACGACGCGGTTGACGCCGGGGACTTCGTTCACGATACGGCGGGAAATCCCGGCAAGCAGGTCATAGGGCAGGCGTGCCCAGTCGGCGGTCATGGCATCCTCGCTGGTGACCGCTCTTAAGGCGACAAGATAGCCGTAGGTGCGGTAGTCACCCATCACGCCGACGGATTTGACGTCGGTCAGGACGGCAAAAGACTGCCATAGCTCACGGTCAAGCTTTGCCTGCTTGATTTCATTGGTCACAATCCAGTCTGCCCCGCGCAGTATCTCAAGCTTTTCTCTGGTTACCTCACCGATAATGCGGATCGCAAGTCCAGGCCCGGGGAATGGCTGTCGCCATACCATCTCATCAGGAAGCCCCAGGGCAAGACCGGTCTGGCGCACCTCATCCTTGAAAAGATTGCGCAACGGCTCCAGGAGCTGGAGCTTCATCTTGGCGGGAAGCCCGCCGACATTATGGTGCGTTTTTATCTTGGCTGAGGCGGTTGAGCCGGTTGAGGCACTCTCGATGACATCGGGATAGAGCGTCCCCTGGGCAAGGAAGTCAACCTTGCCTATTTTATTTGCTTCTTCTTCAAAGACACGGATAAACTCCTCACCGATGATCTTGCGCTTCGTCTCCGGGTCGGTCACACCTTTGAGACGGTTCAGGAACCTTTCACTGGCATCAACGTAGACGATATTCATGCGCATATTGAGGCGAAAGACGCTGAATGTCCTCTCTACTTCCTCGCGGCGCAGCAGTCCGTTGTTGACAAAAATACAGGTAAGCTGGTCACCGATCGCATGGTGGATGAGGGTGGCAACCACGGATGAGTCCACGCCGCCGGAGATAGCGGCAATAACCTTCCCGTCTCCTACCTGCTCTTTAATCAGGGCGATGCTTTCGTCAATAAAATTACCGACGGTCCAGTTGCCCGTGCATTTACATATTTTATGGACGAAATTCCTCAGGATGGTCTTGCCGCCGGGTGTATGGACAACCTCAGGGTGGAACTGGAGACCGTAGATGTTTTCCCTGTTGCCCATCACGGCAATGGGGGGGTTCTCGGTGTAGGCAAGGGCGGAGAACCCCGGTGGCATCTGGGTGATGAGGTCCGCATGACTCATCCACACGGCGGAAGAGTTTGGCAGGTCAGCAAATAATGGTGAGTTCAGGTCGTTAAGGTGGAGAACGGCGTGACCGTACTCAGATTTTGTCCCCGGTGTGACCTGTCCGCCAAGCTGTTTGGTGATGAGTTGCATTCCGTAGCAGATGCCAAGCACCGGCAGGTGGCTTTCATAGACGTAGGACGGTGCCTGGGGTGCTCCCGTTTGATAGGCGCTGGCAGGGCCACCGGAGAGGATAAATCCCCGGGGATTGAGCGGGGCAATCTTTTCCCACGGGGTATTGAATGACACCATCTCACAGTAGACGTTGCACTCTCTTACCCTCCGGGCGATGAGCATGCTGTACTGAGAGCCAAAGTCAACAACAACGATTGTTTCCCGCTCTCCGCTGGTGTTGTTCGCGGCGACCGGTTGTTCACCGCTCATCTCCTTGGCGATTTCCAGATATGTAGAAACCTCAATATCGCCGCTGGTAACGACTCTGTGGCTGGTGCTGGCGTTTTGTTCTGGTTTTTCGATAGCCATTTGTATGTTGCCTCAAATTATACATCGGCTGATTAAATATAGGCAATGTTTAAAAATTAAAGGCTCTGGTCGTTTTTGTTTGGTTTTAAGTCATTACGGGGGCAAAGCCCGAAGCAATCTCAAACATCCCGCTTGTCATTGCGAAGGCGAAGCCTGAAGCAATCCGTTCCTGCATCGATTGGGATTGTTTCACTAACCCTCAGAGTAACAATATAATTTCAACCAGAACAGAACGATACCACCACGCTAAGGGTTCTCTTTTTGATAGAATAGTATTATACTGTACAAAGCAAATACTGCAAGCTACCCAGAAACTGATTTTTCCGAATATGAGCAGGTAATGTGCCCCATCTCGGGATACTGAATTTTTGGATGACTTCTAAAATCAATGCGAATGAAGCTGACAGAGAACCTGCAAAGCCAGATAGAAAAGGGTATTTCCATACTCAAAAAAGGGGGTCTGGTTGCTTACCCTACCGACACGGTCTACGGACTGGGTGCTTCTGCGATGATACCCCGCGCGGTTGAGCGTATTTACGATGTGAAAAAAAGACCCGGAAATATGGCTTTGCCCCTGCTTCTGGCTGATGTATCACGGATAAATACGGTTGCCAGGTCTGTCCCTCCTCTTGCCTGGTTTTTAGCGGGCAGGTTTCTGCCCGGTGCACTGACCCTGGTTTTAGACAAGGCTGATTCGGTTTCCGGTGCAATCACCGCTGGCAGCAACAAGGTTGCCGTACGTGTTCCAGCGCACCCTGTCCCGGTCGCCCTTATCCGTGGCTTGGGGGCACCAATCATCGGCACCAGCGCCAACATCAGCGGTCAGTCGAGTGCTGTTACTGCCGGTGAAGTCTCATCACGGATCGGTGCGCAGATAGACCTTGTGATTGACGGGGGGCCGACACCCGGTGGGGTAGCATCAACGGTGATTGATCTTACCGGTGATAACCCGATAATCCTGCGTGAGGGTGCCGTATCAAGAAGCAAGCTTGAGCATGCCTGTGTTTCATTTGACCGGTCGATCGTAGTTTTATAACGAAGCCCTGGTTTGAGAAAGGAGTGTTATGCGTATTGCTATTGGCTGTGACCACAGGGGGTTAGAAGTAAAGCAGGCTATTATGAAATGGCTTGATAAGACCGCGCATAACTATACGGATTTCGGGACTTATACGGCTGACTCGGTAGACTACCCTGATATTGCGGGAAAGGTTGGGCTCAGTGTGGCTTCCGGTGAGGATGACTGCGGCATCCTGATATGCGATACCGGTATCGGCATGAGCATCGCTGCCAACAAGGTGAAGGGAATAAGGGCAGCAAGGTGCGTGAGCGTCTTTGATGCCGAGCGTACCCGCCTGCATAACAATGCCAATATCCTGTGTCTGGCGGCAGCGAATGGCTCAGCACAAGCTCTTGAGATTCTTGAGGCTTTTCTTAAAGGTGATTACGAAGGTGGCAGGCATGACCGCCGCCTTGATAAGATAAAGGCGATGGAGGTGTGAGGGCAAGCAGGCGTGGTTCTACCGGGTCACAGTGAGGGACTCCGGAAGAGTAAAACCTCGTTTGGTCTCGATTATATGCTCCTTCCCGTATCACCGAAACGGGGCAAATATACGGCAGGACTCTCCTGCCTGAGATAGACAGGGAAAAATAAATAGTTGCTCACAGTGATGCGGAAAAGACTCAAGGGATGCCCTTTTATTGACAATAACAATATAATTGTGCTATCGTTGCTGAAAGGTTGAGTGCAAATTTGTGAGGCTTATCCGGGCGGGATGAGCTATTTTTCTATTGGTAAGATTGGGAGGTCAGACAGCCATGAGAAGCGATCATGTGACGAAGGGCATCGAGAGAGCCCCACACCGCTCGTTACTGTATGCCCTGGGTTTAACCCCCGACGATATGGAACGGCCTTTCATCGGTGTTGTCAATAGCTATACTGATATAAACCCGGGACATGCCCACCTGCGCCGTATTGCCGAGGCGGTCAAGTCCGGGGTCTATACTGCCGGCGGGGTCCCTTTTGAGTTCAATACCGTCTCTGTCTGCGACGGTATCGCCATGAACCATCCCGGCATGAAATACAGTCTGCCCCAGCCGCCAGCTTATCGCCGACTCGGTAGAGATCATGACGGAAGGACATGCCTTTGACGGGCTGGTTTTTGTCCCCAACTGCGACAAGATCATCCCGGGGATGCTGATGGCAGCCGTAAGATTGAATATCCCATCTATCTTTGTCAGCGGCGGCCCGATGCTTGCCGGGTCTTTTCGGTCGGCAGAGGGTATCAAACGGGTTGACCTGATTACCGTCTTTGAGGCGGTTGGTAAGGTGGCACAGGGTCAGATGACGGAGGCGGAACTTTTCGAGATGGAGCAGAATGCCTGTCCCGGTTGCGGCAGCTGTGCCGGGATGTTCACCGCCAACACCATGAATTGTCTTACCGAAGCCATCGGCATGGGGCTTCCCGGGAACGGCACGATCATGGCGGTGAGCGGCAGAAGGTTAGCCCTTGCCCGTGAGGCAGGGGAGATGGTTATGACACTTCTCAAGCAGAATATCCGTCCGAAGGATATCATCACCAGGGATTCTATCTACAATGCCCTGACGGTGGATATGGCCCTGGGCGGCAGCACAAACTCGGTGCTGCACCTGATGGCGGTTGCCCATGAAGCAGGGATTGAGTTTCCTCTATCTCTGATCAATGAGATCAGCGAGCGTACGCCCACGCTCTGCACACTGAGTCCGGCGATTGCGCCGCAGGGCGAGCAGTTTATTGAAGACGTGGGACGCGCCGGCGGCATACCTGCCGTCATGAAAGAGCTGAGAGATGGACTGAACCTGCAACTGAAGACCGTCTCCGGGAAAACGGTCTCTGAAATTGTTGATGCGAGTGAGGTTCTGGACCGGAATGTCATTCACACCAGGGAGAATGCCTACTCCGCTACCGGCGGGCTGGCGATGCTTTTTGGCAACCTGGCGCCGAACGGGGCGGTAATCAAGCGATCGGCGGTTGCCCCCGCGATGCTCAAGCACCGTGGCCCGGCGCGGGTTTTTGACTCCGAGGAGCTGGCGACGAAGGCAATTATGGGGGGTGCGATCAAATCCGGCGATGTTATTATCATCCGTTATGAGGGTCCCCGGGGTGGGCCCGGCATGAGGGAGATGCTGACGGCAACCTCGCTTCTGATCGGTATGGGGCAGGATGAAACCGTTGCCCTGATTACCGATGGGCGCTTCTCCGGCGGCAGCCGTGGCGCCGCCATCGGTCATGTTTCACCCGAAGCGGCAAGCCGCGGCCCGATTGCCGCCCTGAGGGATGGGGATATGATCAATATTGATATCCCCGGTTACAAGCTGAGTGTTGAGCTATCGGATAAAGAAATACAAGAGCGTCTCACACAGGTGCCTGAGTTTACGCCGAAGGTGGGGTCGGGTTATTTGAGGTATTTTGCGGAGAATGCTTCTTCGGCAGATGCGGGGGCTGTTTTCCGCCGCTAGGGCAGTGCCCCGGTAACGGCTTTACAATGTCTGCCGAACGAATTATTGCGATAGATATGATGCAGACAAGACACTGGAAGATGAGAAAGCAGGCGTTGCGTTGTTGTTGCCTGTTGCCGGAAGCTAGACAGACTTGCTGGTTGTGTGAATTTACAAAGGGGTTGGTTATATGAAGTTAAGCGGTGCGCAGATTTTGTGTGAGAGTTTGATAAAAGAGGGTGTGAAAATCATTTTTGGTTACCCCGGTGGTGCGGTTCTGCCCCTCTATGATATCTTCCCCGACTACCCGCAGCTCCGCCATATTCTGGTGCGCCACGAGCAGGGTGCGGCACATGCGGCTGATGCTTATGCCCGGGTTACCGGCAAGGTGGGTGTTTGTCTCGCCACCTCGGGGCCGGGGGCAACCAACCTGGTGACCGGCATTGCCAATGCAAATCTGGATTCATCGCCGGTTGTGGCGATTACCGGTCAGGTCTCGCGGGCTTTTATCGGCAAAGATGCCTTCCAGGAAGTGGATATTACCGGCATTACCCTGCCGATAACCAAATACAACTATCTGGTTAAGGATGCCGCCTCACTGGCGAGGATCGTGAAAGAGGCATTCTACCTGGCGGGGACAGGTCGGCCGGGTCCCGTGCTGATTGATATTCCCAAGGATGTTTTTGTCGAGCAGGCGGAGTTTGCCTATCCTGAGAAGGTGCATATCCCCGGATACGAGCCGACCCTGGAGGGGCACCCCGCCCAGATAAAAAAAGCGGCGAAGCTGATTAACGGGGCGCACAGGCCGCTGATTATTGCTGGCAGGGGGGTGATTATCTCAGGGGCGTATGCTGAGCTTAAGGGACTGGCGGAGAAGGCGCAGATACCGGTGATTACGACGCTCCTGGGCATCAGCTCTTTCCCGGAATCGCATGTCCTGAGCTACGGGATGCTGGGGATGCACGGCATGGCCTATGCCAACCTGGCGGTTGGGGAAGCGGATGTCATCGTCGCAATCGGCATGAGGTTCGACGACCGGGCGACCGCCAAGATTAACGCCTTTGCCCGGGGTGCCCGCATTGTCCATATTGATATCGATCCCAGCGAGATAGGCAAAAATGTCCCTGCCGAGGTGCCGATTGTTGGCGATGTGAAAACGATCCTGCCGGAGCTGAACAAGCTTATCGTGGCACAGGAACATACCGATTGGATTCTCCGGATTGATGACTGGCGGAAAGAGCACCCGTCAACGATAATCAGGGAGTATGACGGGCTCCTGCCCCAGTTTGTCATCCGCAAGATATACGAGGTGACCAGAGGGGAGGCAACGATTGTGACCGGTGTGGGACAGAACCAGATGTGGGCGGCACAGCACTACTGGTATGATAAACCAAACACCCTGATTTCCTCAGGGGGACTGGGCACAATGGGCTTTGAACTGCCCGCGGCGATGGGTGCCAAGGTTGGCAGACCCGATGACATCGTCTGGTGCATCGCCGGCGACGGCGGCTTCCAGATGACGCTTGAGGAACTGGGCACGATTGCCGAGGAAAACCTGGCGGTCAAGGTCGCCATCATCAATAATGGCTATCTTGGGATGCCGCGGCAGTGGCAGGAGTTGCTCTACAAGAAAAACTATGTCGCCTCTCGCCTTACGGCACCGGATTTTGTCAAGCTGGCTGATGCGTATGGGATTCCCGCCCTCATGGTGAAGCGTAAAGAAGAGGTGGTTCCGGCTATTGAGCGGGCCATGGCCCACGAGGGACCTTTCGTGATTGATTTTAGGATCGAGCCGGAGGAGAATGTTTACCCGATGGTACCTCCGGGGGCAGCCCTGACCGAGTTTATTGAGGAAACTAGAAAAGAGGCAGTATCATGGCGGAAACGAAACGCATCTTAGTGGCCCTGGTGGAAAACAGAGCCGGTGTGTTGAACCGTGTTGCCAGTCTGCTGCGTCGGCGGGGCTTTAATATCGAAAGTATCGCTGTCGGCCGCAGTGAAATGGTGGGCCTGTCACGGATGACCTTTGTCATTGGTGGGGCGAGTGAGGTAGTGGAGCAGGCAAGAAAACAGCTGGCCAAGCTCATTGACGTGGTCAAGGTATCGGATATTACGGATTCTGATATTGTTACCCGCGAACTTGCCCTTATTAAGGTGCATACTACCTCTGTCACCAGGGGCGAGATCATGCAGATTGTGGATATCTTCCGGGCCAACATTATTGATGTTGCCTATGATTCGGTAACAATCGAAATTACCGGCGATGAGGATAAGATAGACTCCCTGATCAACCTGCTGCGCAGCTATGGGATCAAAGAGACCTCAAGGACGGGGCGCATTGCCACGATCCGCGGCGGTGCCAGCCCGGTGCCGGCTGAGGAAAAGCTGTACGCTGCCCGCAAAAGGGGACGCAGCAGCGCAAAGGGGTCTCCCGTAAAATAGCGGTTTCATCATGCCCTTCAAGTCATGCGGAACCGGAGATGATGGGGTGGGGCACATACTGTACCCGGCTTCCAAAAACCGGTTGGAAGATAGCCGGTCAAAATTAGGAGTTACGCAATTGAAGACAAGGTTTGAAGCTACTCCTTATCTATCACACGTACAAAACTGCCTCCAACTGCGCAAGTCATAAAAATATCAGGAGAAATAGAAGGAGACTGGTAATGGCTAAGGTATATTACGACAAGGATGCTGATCTTAATCTGGTTCTGGGGAAGAAGATCGGGGTTATCGGCTACGGCAATCAGGGGAAAACACATGCCTTAAACGCCAGGGATAGCGGTTGCGATGTCATCGTTTCCGCCAGCGGTGAAGGCAGCCCGAGCTGGAAGGCAGCCCAGGCGGATAATTTCCGGGTGGTGCCGGTAGATGTGCTGGCGAAGGAATCAAGTATCATCATGGTACTGGCCCCGGATACCATGCAGAAAGATATCTATGACAAACAGATCAAACAGGGGCTGGCAAAGGGCAAGACGCTGATGTTTGCCCACGGTTTTAATATTCACTACAGCCAGATTATTCCGCCGCCTTACATCGATGTTTCCATGATTGCCCCGAAGACCCCGGGCAATATGCTGCGCAAGCTCTATACCGAGGGCGCGGGGACACCGGCGCTCATTGCGGTGTCTCAGGATGCCTCGGGTAAGGCTCATGATGTTGCGTTAGCCTACGGTAAAGCCATCGGTTGCACCCGTGCCGGCGTGCTGGAGACGACCTTCCGCGAGGAGACGGAGACAGACCTCTTCGGGGAGCAGACGGTGCTCTGCGGCGGCGTCACCTCCCTGATTAAGGCCGGTTTTGAGGTGCTGGTTGAGGCTGGGTACGAACCGGAGAGTGCCTATTTTGAATGCCTTAATGAGCTTAAGCTCCTTGTTGACCTGATCTACAAGGGCGGACTTACCATGATGCGCCGTTCCGTGAGCCATACGGCAAAGTATGGTGATCTGACCAGGGGTCCCCGTGTGATTGACGAGAATGTTAAAGACGAGATGAGGCAAATCCTCGCCGAGATTCAGGACGGCAGCTTCGCCCGGGAATGGATTTTAGAGAACCAGGCAGGACGCCCTGTCTACAATGCGCTGATGAAAAAGGATGAGAACCATCTCATCGAGAAGGTGGGCGCCGAGTTACGTGCGATGATGCCCTGGCTATCGAAGGCAGATTAAGAGAGTTCTTTTTAATCAATCATGGTTGTTCTCAAAAAATTTTAGATGGTAAAAACCAGCTTAATAACTCATGTTACGCAAGAAGAAGTTGGGAATCGGATGATTCCCAGGACTAAACTGCATAACATCACTTAATAGCCAGGATTGATTAGAACCAGAGGGTTACGATGAGGCTATCTGATAAAGGGGCTAAAAGAGGCAAGGTGTGGTATCACCCCGGAGAAGGACTTTGTCTGGGGCGGGATAGCCTTTTGTCTTTCAGGCTTGCTTTTGTGGGGAGGAACAATCTCATCCTTATGTCCCCCTCTCCGTAAGTGGAGAGGGGGGAGAAGAGGGGGGTGGGGGGCTATGTCCTCACCCCGCCGGGTCTCTTATTGAAAAGAGCAGAAAAAATATATCTTCCCTCTCTTAAAGGAGATGAGGGATAAAGTATGAGGAGCAAAATGGATAAGGTAATAATCTTTGATACGACGTTGCGGGACGGGGAGCAGTCAGCTGGCGGCACGCTGAACATGCAGGAAAAGCTGGAGATCGCGCGGCAACTGGAGAAGCTGGGGGTTGATGTGATTGAGGCCGGTTTCCCGGCATCATCCATCGGCGATTTTGAGGCGGTTAGCCTCATTGCAAGGGAGGTGCGCGGCCCGGTTATTTGCGGCTTAGCCCGGGCTGTGGCAAATGATGTTGACCGTGCCTGTGAGGCGGTGAAAGATGCGGCGCACCCCCGCGTGCATGTCTTTATTTCTTCCTCGGATATCCATCTTGTCTATCAGTATAAGAAGAGCCGTGAAGAGATACTGGAGATGGCAAGAACGATGGTTGCCCGTGCCAAAAAACACGTTGCCGATGTCGAGTTCTCACCGATGGATGCCAGCCGCACCGAGCCGGAGTACCTCTATAAAATTCTGGAGGCTGCCATTGATGCCGGTGCGACCACGGTCAACATTCCGGATACCGTTGGCTACGCGATCCCGGCAGAGTGGGGGGACCTGATTGAAGGGATTTTTCAGAATGTGCCCAATATCGGGCAGGCGGTCGTCAGCGTTCACTGCCACAACGACCTGGGGCTATCGGTATCCAACAGCCTGGAGTCGGTGCGGCGCGGGGCAAGACAGGTAGAGTGTACCATTAACGGTATCGGCGAGAGGGCCGGTAACGCCTCGCTGGAAGAGGTCGTCATGGCACTCAAAACCCGCCATGAATACTTCGGACTGGAGACCGGGGTGAATAGCCCCGAAATCTACCGGACGAGCCGTCTGGTGAGCGAGCTGACCGGCTTTGCCGTTCAGGCGAACAAGGCGATTGTCGGGGCGAATGCCTTCCGGCATGAGTCTGGTATCCATCAGGATGGGATCATCAAGATGCCCATCACCTATGAAATCATGGATCCAAAAACCGTTGGCCTACCCTCCAGTACCCTGGTGCTGGGAAAGCTCAGCGGGCGTCATGCCTTCAAGCAGCGGCTGCAGGAGTTGGGCTACAATCTGGATGATGAAGCCATCCAGAGCGCCTTTACGGCTTTTAAGGAGCTGGCGGATAAAAAGAAGACGGTTACCGACCGGGATATTGAGTCGATCCTTGCCGAGGAGAAACGCACGACGGTGGCTCAGGCCTACCGTCTTGACCAGGTTCAGGTGGCCTGTGGTGATAAGGGTATTCCCACTGCCACCGTGAAGCTGACCGACGCTGCGGGCAAAACACTGGCCGATGCGGCGCTCGGCACCGGGCCGGTTGATGCTGTCTATCAGGCGATCAACCGTCTGGTGGGCGTACCCAACGTGCTGACGGAGTTTACCGTAAAGTCGGTAACGAAGGGGATTGATGCCATCGGTGAGGTGCTCATAAGAATCGAGAATGACGGCACCACCTATACCGGACGTGGTGCGGATACGGATATTATTGTTGCCAGCGCCAAGGCTTACATGAATGCCCTGAACCGGCTGATTGCAGATAAGGGCATCACCCGTTAGACAAGCGGGGAAACAGGCAGGGCTCGGTGAAAACCGGAGACTGGTGATTTTCAAAAGGAGGGAAAATTGGCGACTTTAGCGGAAAAAATACTGGCGGCTCATACCGATAAAAAAACCCTTACCCCCGGTGAGTTCGTTAACGTCAGGACGGACATGGTTCTGTCCAATGACATCACCGCGCCGATTGCAATCATAGAGTTCCGGAAACTCGGGGTGAAGAAGGTCTTTGATCCGAAAAAAGTGGTGATGGTGGCAGACCATTTTGTCCCCAACAAGGATATCCTCTCGGCGGAGAATGTCAAGGTAATGCGTGATTTTGCCCGCGAGCAGGGTATCATCTGGTTTGATGTCGGGCAGATGGGGATTGAGCACGCGTTGCTTCCGGAGCAGGGGATTGTGCTGCCAGGTGATGTTGTCACCGGTGCCGACTCGCACACGGTAACCTACGGCGCCCTCAGTGCTTTTGCGACCGGTATGGGGTCAACCGATATTGCGGCGGCGATGGCTACCGGCGAAATCTGGATGAAGGTGCCACCCTCCATCAAGTTTATTTACCACGGGCGTGCCGGCAAATGGGTGGGGGGTAAAGACCTTATCCTTTACACCATCGGTCAGATTGGCGTGGATGGCGCCATTTATGCGTCAATGGAGTTTACCGGCGAGGCAATCGAAGCCCTGTCGATGGACGACCGTTTCACCATGTCCAACATGGCGATTGAGGCCGGTGGCAAGGCAGGTCTCTTCCGTGCGGACAATAAGACCCAGCTTTATGTCAAAGCCCGCGCCAGGAGGCCCTACAACATCTATGAGCCCGATAATGATGCCGAATATGCCCAGGTCTACGAATGGGATGTTTCCAACATGGAACCGCAGGTATCTTTCCCCCACCTTCCCTCAAACGCCAAACCGATAAGTCAGGTGGGGAATATCGAGATTGACCAGGCGGTAATCGGTAGCTGCACCAACGGGCGCCTGTCTGATTTGCAAAGTGCCGCCCAGATACTCAAGGGGCGAAAGGTTCACCCGCGGGTGCGCTGCATTGTTATCCCGGCAACCCAGCAGATCTATCTTGATGCCCTGACTGACGGACTGATCGAGATATTCGTCAGGGCGGGGGCGGTGGTCAGCACGCCCACCTGTGGTCCCTGCCTTGGCGGGTACATGGGGGTGCTGGCGGGAGGAGAGCGGGCAATCTCCACGACCAACCGTAACTTCGTCGGCAGAATGGGCAGTCCGAAATCTGAGGTTTACCTCGCTAACCCGGCAGTCGCTGCCGCCAGCGCCATCACCGGCAAGATCAGCAGTCCCGAAGAGGTGATGGGCAGGTAGGAGTGAGCCTTGTGGCAAAGAAAAGCGTATCCTGCCGGGAGAAACTGGAAAAGGGGGAAAGAAAAGTAGTTGATGACCCGAAAGGGCGGGGGAAGATGCTTATCCCCAAACCGCTGGATATTGACGGTCTGGTGCGTAAAATCGCAAAGGGGAAACTCTTAACTGATAGCAGAATCAGGGAAAGGTTGGCGGTGGATTTTCATGCCGACCTTACCTGTCCCCTTTGCACGGGAATTTTTCTTCGTATCGTCGCTGAAGCCGCCGAAGAGGACTTGAGCAGAGGGGTAGCTGAGATCGCCCCCTACTGGCGGGTGCTCAAGGCGGATGGCAGTCTGAATGTGAAATTCCCCGGCGGCGCCGAAGCCCAGGCAGCCCGTCTGATAGAAGAGGGGCACCGTATTGAGCCGGGCAAGGGGAAGAAGCCACCGAAGGTAACTGACTTTATGAAGGCTTTGCAGACACTTTAAATAATATGGGTGTCTTCACTGCCATGCCTAACACAGCACTTAATAAGGAGGGTATTCATGGTATTAAAAGGAACAGTTCATAAATACGGTGAGAATGTGAATACGGATGTTATCATCCCGGCGCGCTACCTTTACCTTGATAACGCTACTGACCTGGGTAAGCACTGCATGGAAGACCTGGATGCTGATTTTCTGAAGAAGGTGCAGCCGGGGGATATTGTCATGGCAACCACCAACTTTGGCTGCGGCTCATCCCGTGGGCATGCCCCCCTGGCGCTCAAAGGGGTGGGTGTATCATGTGTGATTGCCGAGACATTTGCCCGTATCTTCTTCCGTAATTGCATCAATATTGGCTTGCCCTTGCTTGAATGTCCTGAGGCAGTGAAAAACACCGGGAAAGGCGATGTCCTGGAGGTTGACCTGGCGAGCGGGCAGATCAAGAATCTGAATAACGGGATGACCTTTATGGCCAAGCCGTATCCCGAATTCATGTCCGAGCTTATCGCTGCCGGCGGGCTGATCGAATATACCAGGCAGAGAATTACCAGCGGGAGGAAATAAATGCAGTTTAAAGTAGCGGTCTTACCCGGCGACGGCATCGGCACGGAGATTATGGCCGAGGCGGTCAAGGTACTTGATGCCCTGGGGAAGAAGTACGGACATAAGTTTGACTATACGAACGGGCTGATCGGTGGCATCGCCATTGATAAAGAAGGCATCGCTTTGTCCCAGGCGACGATTGATATGTGCAAGGGGACGGATGCCGTGCTCTTCGGCGCGGTGGGTGGGCCCAAGTGGGATGACCCGCGGGCTAAGGTTCGTCCCGAAGACGGTATCCTGGGTATCCGTAAGGGGCTGGGGCTTTTTGCCAACCTGCGTCCCGTCAAGCTCTTCCCGGAGCTGATTGATGCCAGCACGATTAAACCGGAGGTGGTCAGGGGAACGGATTTTATCTTTATCCGTGAGCTTACCGGCGGTCTCTATTTCGGCAAACCGAAAAGAGAGTGGCAGACCAAAAACTACCGCCGTGCGGTTGACACCATGACCTATACCGAGATCGAGATTGCGCGTGTTCTGCGTGTCGGGTTTGAGCTGGCGCGCGGGCGGCACAAGAAGCTGACCTCGGTGGATAAAGCCAATGTTATCCAGTGTTCAAGGCTGTGGCGGCAGGTTGCCATCGAGATGTCGCAGGAATATCCCGACGTGCAGCTTGAGCACCAGCTTGTTGATTCCTGTGCCATGCGGTTAATTAAGGCACCGACCTCCTTTGATGTGATTGTTGCGGAGAATACCTTTGGTGATATCCTGAACGATGAGGCTTCCATGATTGCCGGCTCACTGGGAATGATGCCATCAGCCTCCCTGTCGGCAACGCCGGTAGAAGGAAAGAAGGCTTTTGGTCTCTACGAGCCGATTCATGGCAGCGCCCCCGATATTGCCGGGAAGAACCTTGCCAATCCCCTGGCCACCATTATGAGCGTTGCTATGATGCTGCGGCACTCATTTGCCCTTCTTAAAGAAGCAAAGCTGGTGGAGGACGCCGTCGATAAGGTAATCAAAGAGGGTTACCGTACCGGTGACATCATGAGTACCGGTATGAAGCAGGTGGGCTGCAAAGAGATGGGCAACCTTGTTGCCGCGCGGGTGTAAGTTAACATAGCACTGGCACTCTGTCGTGGCGAATCCTTCTCAGGAAAGAGAGCAATGCTATTTATCCTGAAACACGATGTGCAAGTATTTTTGGTTGGTGAGACATAATACAACCTGAGCAATGAAGAAATCTATTGGACTGTCATTGCGAGGAGCGATAGTGACGAAGCAATCCGTAAAATCCGGGTAGAGTGGACGGATTGCTTTGCTGGCGCTCGCAATGACAGTTCGGGTTATCTTTCCCTTTTGGCAGACTTAATCGGTGAGTCCGTCAAATTCAAGAAACATGAACATCGGGTTTGAAGTGATGCCATTGAGATGGTTCTTCGTGGTTGTGGGGCAATATGGCAGAGGGTGATGTGTTTTTTATGACTGAGGTTTTACTTTACGATACAACGCTCAGGGATGGGGCACAACGGGAAGGCATCTCCTTCTCGGTGGTGGATAAGCTCAAGATTGCCGAGCGGCTTGATGAGCTTGGCATTGACTTTATCGAGGGCGGCTGGCCCGGCTCCAATCCCAAGGACATCGAGTTTTTCGAGCGGGCAAAAAGGCTCAAGCTTTCCCATGCCAGACTGGTTGCCTTCGGCTCAACACGCCATCCCGATACGGATACCGAAAGTGACGTTAACCTGCTTGCCCTGGTGGCTGCCGGGGTGGGGGTTGTGACCATTGTCGGGAAAAGCTCGGCGGAGCAGGTTGCCCAGGTGCTGGAGACCAGCCTTGAGGAAAACCTCCGGATGATCGGTGATTCCATCCGTTTCCTGAAGTCCCGCGGGCTTCAGGTCTTCTTTGATGCCGAGCACTTCTTTGATGGCATCAAGGCAGATAAGGGCTATGCCCTCAAGACCCTTGAGCTTGCCGCCGCCGCCGGGGCGGATTTTCTGGTGCTCTGTGATACCAACGGCGGCTCGCTCCCTCAAGAGATTGCTTCTGCCGTGAAAGCAGCAAAAGAGGTAACCGTCACCCCCCTGGCGATTCATACCCATAATGACGCCGAGCTTGCTGTCGCGAATACCCTGGCGGCGGTAACGGCAGGGGTAAGCCAGGTGCAGGGCACCATCAACGGCTACGGTGAGCGTTGCGGCAACGCCAACCTGTGCTCGGTCATCCCGGCGCTGAAGCTCAAGATGGGTGTTGACTGCATCAGCGATGAGCAGATGGCAAGACTGACCGACATCTCCCGCTATATCAGCGAGATGGCAAATCTTATCCCGGACTCATGCCTGCCCTACGTCGGCTTAAGCGCCTTCACCCATAAGGCCGGACTCCACGTTTCTGCTTTGACCAAGTGGGGTAGCAGCTATCAGCATGTCAACCCGGACAGTGTGGGGAACGAGCAAAAGGTGCTCATCTCCGAGCTGTCGGGGAGGGCGAATATCATCCACCGTGCCCGGCAGATGGGTTTCAATTTGCCCGCGCGCGGTAAAGATGTGAAGAAGCTGGTAGACCAGGTGAAGCTGCTGGAAAGCCGGGGCTTTCAGTACGACCATGCCGAAGCCTCTTTTGAACTGCTGGTCTACCGTGCCATGGCAGACTATCAGCCGCCGTTCGAGCTGGTTGATTTTATGCTGGTGGTGGAGAAGCGGCGCCGCCAGCCTACCCGGGCAAACCACGAGGAGATGCTTGCGGAAGCGACGGTAAAGGTGAAAGTTGGTGATGAGATTCTGCATACCGTCTCCGAAGGCAATGGGCCGGTTAATGCCCTTGACCAGGCATTACGCCAGGCCCTGATGCAATACTACCCCAGCCTGTCTCAGGTGAGGCTGGTGGACTACAAGGTGCGCATTCTTGAGGAGAGTACCGGTACCGGATCCCAGGTGCGCGTGCTGATCGAATCCAGCGACGGCAATACCTCATGGCGCACCGTTGGCAGCTCAACCAATATCATTGAGGCAAGCTGGCTGGCTCTTGCCGATGGTCTGGAATACTGGCTGGTCAGGCAGAGGGCGGCGAAGGGGTAGCCCCTCCGGTTACTGAAAGATGACAGCGCCAGTTGCTCGGCCCTCTGAATTTGTCCTTAACCATCTTCGGCGCTCCTGTGCCCGCACGAAAACAGCACCCTCAAGAGGGGTGTCGCCCTGTCCCGTGTCAAATTTATTCCTTCTCTTTAATCAAAGACGTTGATTCGTATTGGCGATTGAAAGCGGCAGGAATAATGAAAAACAAATATCTTGAGGCAGTGTGGCAATATCTGAACGGTAACTACCGGACAAGTGAATTTGCGCTCACCAACGTCTGTGTGGCAAAGTGTTCGTTTTGCGGCATCTGGAAGCAGCAGCCCAAGGTCACGGTAGACAGGGATAAGGCGCTCAGTGCCATCGATAAGCTCGCCGATATCGGGGTCAGGCACATCACCCTGACCGGCGGCGAAGCCATCATCCACCCGGACATTGTTGACATCGTTGCCCGGTGTACTCGGCGGGGGATTATCAGCGGTATCCCGCTTGCCGACCCGAGACTTATCACCGAGGCGAAGGCAGCCATGCTCAAGAAAGCCGGCCTTGACTACCTGTTCATCTCGATTGACCACCATACTGACGAGGTGGAGTTCCAGGCGCGGAGAATAGAAAACATTCTTGATCACATGAAGACCGCCATCAGCATCCTCAAAAAAGCCCGCATCAGGGTGGCGGCCTCAACTCTGATCTGCAACTACAACCACACCGAGTTGGAGAAGCTGTTTGAGAAGTGCCGCGAGCTTGGTTTTGAGATGATTACCGTAAACTACCCCGAACATTCCCTGTCTCCGGTGTACGAGCTTGGTGGCGATATGGTTAACCTCACCAATGAGCAGGTTGCCACCGCCCTTGAGGAGATTATCAGGCTCAAGAACAAAGGGTACAGGATCGTCAACCCTGTTTACTCCATGAGGAATATCATCAAGTACCTCAGAGGCGAAAAGGTTGACTGCTACTGCCTTGGGGGAAACAAGGTGCTGTTTGTGGACTGGTTCTTTGATGTCTATCCCTGCATGCATCTGGACAAATCCATGGGCAGTGTCTTCGACCTGGATAAAAGCAGGCTGCTAACCATGAAGTGCAACCGCTGCAATATGAGCTGGTACCGGGATTTCAGCGTGTATCTTGATGGTGTCAGGTCTGTCTGGCCGCTGGTCAAGGCAATAAGAGAGCTTTACCGGTGATGCCGGTCCTGTCTGAACCTGCTTATTGCCGTTTTACCATGCAAGCTATCCGGAGAGAGTTCCCCGTCTCTGAATACGAAATATACCCTGCCTTACGCTACCGGATTGCTGGCTGGCTTCTTCCTGAGGAAAATAAGGTTGCATAAGGCACCGAGAATGCCCCCCACGGTACCGACCAGGAAAGCTGCCGGCGGACCCAGGCGACTCTCCCAGAGCACCCCACCAACCGCAGGCCCGATCATGTTTCCGGTGTCTTCAAAGACGCCCAGGACACCCATCGCCGTCGCCTGCCTTCGCTGGGACATCGTTTGCGAGAAGCGGGCGTTGGCGGCAGGACGGAAGATACCGGAGGATAAGCCGATAAAAATACCGGCAAGAATGAACAGGAAGAAGGTGCTGGCGTAGGCAAACCCGGCCATGGAGGCAGCCAGTGCCAGCAGCCCGATCGTCATCGCTTTGTGCCAGCCCAACCTGTCCGCCAGCCTGCCCAGTGGTATGGTAAAGAAGAGCCCAACCATGCTCATCAGGGTGAACAGGAAACCGACCTGGGTGACGCTCATGTTTGCTGCGGAAACGGCATGCAGGGAGAGGAAGGCAGACCTGGAACCGATGGAGGCGTGGTAAAAGGTGATGATGCTGCCGACGGTGATGACATTGGCCACCTGGCTTTTGCTGATACGTCGCGGTTTTGGGTCATCAGCCGGTTTTATGGGGAGCGGCACCTCGATACGGGCGGGAGCGGCTTTTTGAAACAGGAAAGCCGCCGTAAGACTGGCGGCAAGAAGCATACCGGCCGAGACGCGCAGTGCCAGAACCAGACTCTGGCTGCCGAGAAAGCCGCTGAGGAAAGAGCCCAGGGTTCTCCCGCTTGCCTGCACGGTCATGTAGACAGCCATGATGGTTGCCCTCCGGTTTACCGGTACGGTGGCGCCAATGTGTCCCCGCCCGATGGGGAAAAGGGCGGAGGTGCCAAGGGCACGACCGATGTTAAAGATGTAGATCGCAGCGATGCTGCCGGTTGCGGAGAGACCGGCGACGCTGATCCCGGCGAGCGCCATCCCGATCACCAGAGGGATTTTCATGCCGATGCGGTCGGTGAGAGAACCCCATGATATCTCACCGGTTGCCAGGGCAATCTGGAAGGAGGTGTAGATAAAGCCGATTTGTTCCGGGGAGATGCCGGTAGCTTTCAGATGGAGCGGCAGCACCGGGGCTAACATTCCGGTAGCCCCCATGGTCAGGAGGGAAACAATGGTCAGGTCAAGCAAGCCATAGCTTGATAAGGCGTTGATGTAGCTCTGCGCTTTCGCTCTCAAGAACAAGGCTACGGTCACCCCCGTTTTGGACTGGCTAATTCTATTTGGTTCTATCCCACAAGTCAAGGCTCAGGTATTTCCAGCTACCATCCGGCAGCACAACGACAATATTCCCCTCTGTCATCTCACGTGCGGTCTTGATTGCCTGACAGACAGCGGCACCGGATGACAAACCGGAAAATATTCCTTCTTTGTCCAGAAGCCCCCTTGTGACCCCGGATGCGTCATTACTGGTAACTCTGGCCCTTTCGGTAATCAGGCTGAAGTCCATCACCGGCGGTACAAAGCCCTCCTCAAGACACCTGAGCCCCTGGATGGTATCCCCCGGTGGCGGCTCAACACTGATAACCCTGATACCGGGGAATTTTTCCTTCAGTCTCCTGGCGGTACCGACGATTGTCCCGCCGGTGCCGACACCGCAAATGAGGGCATCAATCTGATCATAAGGAAAGTCGTTTAAAATCTCGACGCCGGTGGTCTCGTAATGAGCCTGAGGATTGGACGGGTTGGCATACTGGTCGGGCATGAAATATTTTTATCCTTTGCCGCCATTTCTTTCACGGTGTCAATAGCTGCCTCCATGCCCTGTGATCCCGGTGTGAGAACAAGTTCCGCACCGAAGATTTTGATCAGCCGCTGCCTTTCGGTACTCATACTGTCGGGCATGACAATGGCGACCCGGTAGCCCATCAGACGCCCTAGCCATGCCAGGGCAATGCCGGTATTGCCGCTGGTAGCTTCAATAATGACCCTGTCTTTCGTCAGTGCGCCGCTCCGTTCGGCAGCGGTGAGCATGTATTTGGCGATACGGTCTTTAGCGCTGGCACTGCCGCCAGGGTTCTGCCCCTCCAGCTTGGCCAGGATTTTCACCCTTCTGTTCGGGGTTATCCGGCTCAGTTCTACCAGCGGTGTATGTCCTAATGCCTCAATCGTGTTTGGGAAATACATAATAATACTTTTATCCTTCCACAAGCTATCCAAAAACCGGCTTTCCCGAATCCGGGCATGTCACGTGTTCTATCTCAGGATAATGAGTTTCCGGATGACTTCCGCAAGCTATCCAGAAACTGTTTTTCTGAATATGAGCAGGTAATGTGTGCTATCGCAGGATACAGATTTTTTGGATGATTTCGAAGCAAACAGACGCATATTCTGGGCAGGTATCCTGTACATTATCTCTCATTGCCTTAACCCACGATCTATGTTTATCCGCTTAACCCTTAATTACCCCGATGGGGATCATTTTCACGACCTTGCGCGCGATACCGGCTTTGCAGGTTACTTCGACGACCTCGTTCACATCCTTGTATGCCACGGAAGCCTCTTCCGCCAGGCCGCTCATGCTCCCTGATTTAACTGTGATGCCGCGACCGGCGAGCTGTTTCACAAGATCAGCGCCGCGGACGGAGCGTTTTGCCGCGCTGCGGCTCATTACCCTGCCGGCGCCGTGACATATGGAACCAAATGTCTCTTTCATGGCAAGCTCCGTGCCCACCGAAACGTAAGAAGACCGTCCCATATCACCGGGGATGAGCACCGGCTGACCGATACTGCGGTAAATCTCCGGGAGTGCGCGGTGTCCTCCGGGGAAAGCCCGCGTGGCACCCTTGCGGTGCACGCAAAGGGTCATCCTTTTCCCCGAAACGGTGTGTTCTTCTATCATGGCAATGTTATGGGCGATATCATAGACCTGCTCCATGCCGAGCTCCCGCGGGCTTCGGGAAAATACCTTCATGAAAGACTCCCGTGCCTGGTGGGCAATACACTGGCGGTTTGCCCAGGCATAATTGGCGGCGCATGCCATTGCCGCAAGATAGGCTTTGCCCTCCGGAGAATTAACAGGGGCGCAGGCAAGCTGCCTGTCCGGTAGCTCGATACCGTATTTTCTTACGGCTGCGCCAAACGTCCTGACATAATCGGTGCAGACCTCATGACCCAGACCCCTTGAACCGGTATGAATCTGGAGAAGCACCTGTCCCGCCGCCTCAATGCCCATGACTTTTGCCGTACCTGCCTCGTAGACCTCCGCGACGACATCCACTTCAATGAAGTGGTTGCCTGAGCCGAGGGTGCCAAGCTGCGGGATGCCGCGCTTTTTGGCACGCTCACTCACCAGGTTCGGGTCTGCCCCCGGGATGGCGCCGGATTGCTCTGTAACGGTGATGTCTGCTGCCTCACCGTAGCCTGCTTCCACCGCCCACTGCCCGCCCTTTACCATGATTCTGTCCAGCTCCCTTTCGGTGAGCTTTATTCTGCCTTCCGAACCAACACCTGAAGGAATACTGGCAAAAAGCGCGGATACCAGCTGATCAATATGCGGCTTTACCTCTTCCCCGGTAAGGTTTGTCCTGAGAAGCCGGACACCGCAGTTGATATCAAAACCAACACCGCCGGGAGAGACGACACCGTCCTCGACCCTGGTGGCGGCGACACCCCCGATGGGAAAGCCGTAGCCCTGGTGAATATCGGGCATCGCCAGGGAAAAGCCGACAATTCCGGGCAAGAAGGCAACATTGGCTACCTGCTGGCTTGCCTGGTCTTCCCATATCTTGTCCAGCATCTGTTCGCCGGCAAAAATCAGCCCCGGGACACGCATCCCTTTCTTATAGCTCCGGGGAATCTCCCAGCGATAAGCATCAATCTTTTTCAGGACATTCTGCCACGTCTCAGCCATCCTGTCACTTCCATCCCGGGAAAATCCCCAGGTGTCCCCGGAACTACTATCTTACAGCTTATCCAGAAACTCACTCTTTGAGAGCAGCACACCCTGGCGGCTAGCTTCATATACTGACTTCCCGGATATCTTTCAGGAATTGCGTTGAATCTGATACCGCATGATAACAAGGAAGGAAAACTACAAGCTATTCAGAAACTGTTTTTCTGCATCTGGGCAGGTAATGTGCCCTATCTCAGGATACTGCGTTTCTGGATAATTTCTATAACTGCGCCGGAAAGGATAATGAGACAAATACTGTCAGCATGGAACCACTGCTACATGATGATGACTCTTTCCTGTCGCGGTCAGCATATTATACCACCTGCAATTATCGGCGTGCTATTGCTCCGGCTTTGAGGTTTCCCCACAATCTAGTATAATATGGGCAACCGTATTGATCAGATAATCTTGCATAACGCGTGAATTGTTTATCTGTCTGCGGAGGCGAAGCTGCTGACAGGCGACATACCTAATTCGGGATAATATCTAGCTGGAGGGTTTGTATGGCGGAGATAAAAAGCGCTCAGGAAATAGCGAGAGAAAAAATTGCAAAGCTTGGGGAGGCAACCCCCGAAGAGATTCTTAGCTGGAAGTATGTCCCGGAGGGAGAGAAGCTGGCGGCAAGGTATCTCAAAGATGATGTCAATCTTACCACGGAGCTGAGTCAGTATCAGGATGAGAATATCAGGAAACATGTTACGAAGGGCGCTGAAGAAGTGCTCATCCGGAATATCAGCCTGCCCCGGAATGATGCTGCCAAGAAGGAAAACCGGCGTATCATGGAGGCGCTGAAAGCACTCAAGCATGACAAGGTGGCCGCGGAAAATGTTTTCAGCAAAATGAGACGTATCTTCAGTCATTACGTCGGGCCCGGTGAGGAGCAGAGAAAAGAGGCTTATGAGCAGCTAAAGATTGATTTTACGGCCAAATTAAGACAGGCAATGCAGCAGCAGGGACTCGGTATGAATGCCAGGATAAATATTGAGCAACAGCCTGAATTCCAGGCGGAATGGCGCCGGATGAGTTCCCGGCTTGAAGGACAGTATCAAGAACATCTTGAAGAATACAAAAAGGAGCTTTCGGCTGTTGTCTAGTGCGCCTGGGGATGTTGCCGGTGCATACCTCCGGAAAGGACAAAATCAATTAAAACTATGGGGTGTTTGGGGAGGTTGTGCAGGGCTGAGGGGGTTTCATGTCAGTTGATGATGAGCGGATAAGAGAGGCGGTTCAAAACACCGAGGTGCTGAGGGCGCCGAAGCAGCACCTTTCCACCTTCGGCACGACCAGTATCCATTACTACCTGGTGACAGAACCAGCCTACGGTGCTCTTGTCGGCAAAGCGGCAACCCATGAGACCGTTATCAGGGAAGGCAGGGTGATTGCCGAGAAACCCAGGATTGTGACGCCCTACTATCTGACTCACGTGGAAGGCTTCAGCTCCGGGGCGAAAAGATACCTGGATATGCTTATTAACCGGTACGGCCCGTCGGCACCGGGTCTCTTTTACAGCTACCGTAATGAGCCGCAGGGGCTTAATCTTGTCTCCGAGAAGCTGCTTGCCGTTGTGGACAGACTGAATATGGAGCTTGACCAGCGTGGTGACCCCCTTGTCTCCATCATCAGGGGTGTGGATGAGTTATGGGATGTGGCACTTCTGAAGTTTATTTCCGAGCTTACCCGGAACTCTGTACCGGATAACATGTTGCGCCTGGGTTCCAGGGGGCTTCTGGATATGGACGCAAGCGGCGTGCCAAGAGATGCCAGGGTGCGTATTGAAGAGCTTTTTACCATCATGGAGAGAGGGGGATGGTGACCCATCCGAACTCAAAAAGGAGCTTGATCGCTGGGACCTGTTCGTGGAATACGAGGACAGGTTTCTTTCCCTTTTCCGGAGAAGGTAAAATCCGTTGACCGGGCAGAGAAAAGGTCTCAAGTGTCATTGCGAGAAGCGAAGCGACGAAGCAATCTCAGTGCGTACCCTGTAGAGATTGCCACGGGCACGAATGTGCCCTCGCCATGACATAGAAGCTAATGCCCAGTTAAAACAGTAGAATACAATTTCTGCCGACATCTTCCATTCTATTAGCCAAAGAACTAAAATAGGCGCTATTCAATAAGAGTTCTGATTGATTACGGTTGGTAAGCTGGTTTTCGCCATCTCGGACTCAGATGAAAACGGCAGGGAATGATGAAAAGTACAAAAAGACAACAGTTGCGGGGGGATATTGAAAGCTGTGGAAATATCGAATATTACCGCCAGAGACCTTTCCGAGGCATGGTTCCTTTCTCTCTGTGAGGTGCTTGATTCCGGCTATGTCTATAAAATTGACCGTGGGAGCTACGTCGGGCAGCAACGCCGGGAGCTTGAATTTGCCGTTATCCAGGTAAAACACCCCGGAACAAGACCCATTATCCCCGACGTGCCGCCGGGTGTGCCACCACCAAGCACGATGAAATATATCGAAGATTATCTTCCCTATCTCATGACCGCACACAAGGCTGAGGGAGAGCAGTATACCTACGGACAGTACCTGGAGAAGCAGATTGCCGAGGTAATCAG
>JBDRFO010000143.1:0-2690 GCA_043818655.1 Chloroflexota bacterium | reverse complement strand
GCGCGCATCTTCTCCGGCTTTTTCCGCCACTCGGATATATTCACCTGCTGTCCCCACCATCAGGTAGCATTGCACCACCTTGAAGGCAATTTCTTCCTTCTTCCTCTGCAGATCTTCTGCTGAGGCGTCAGCCTCCGTTTTTGACATCGCCAGCCCGATATTGGCTTTTTTTACGAACAAAGGTTGTTCAAAAGAAATGGCGGTTTGAAAGTCATTGGTAGCATCGGGGTGTTTGAGTGTAGCGGGCGCAAAATCCGTAATGTCTATGCGTTCCTGATTTAGTTTGGTCATAAAGGCATAGGTGGGATTGACTGTTCTTAAGTATCGCTCTTCAAGAGATATTTTTGGCAGAAGAAAACTGCGGGCTAAACCTATGTCTTCCCGCTTGGCTGCCAGGGCGTTTTTTTGCGCCTTGAGTTCGTGGTTATTTTCCATGGCTGCCTGGACGGCTTCAGCCAGGGTAAGGCGTTTTTCGGTGTCAGCTGCGTTTCCCACCGTGGCCGTTAAAAAAAAGAGCAGTAAAAGGAGGACGACCCTCGCGGGCACAGGGTTGATTATTTGAATGATTGTTCCCATATTGCCTCCTGTCGCTTACTATGTTTCCGGGCATCCGGATAAGGGCACCTGCTCACACCGGGTCAGTTTTGCTTAACTGCTCCGTGGAACCCCGAGTTTCTCCAGTAATATTTCCATCAGGCACCACTTCGTGAAGGCGGATTGCAGAAGATTGAGGCCGACGAAGGCGGTAAACCACAACCAGTATTGACTGTGAAAATAGGCCAGCAGCAGGGAAATTAAAATAAAACTGCCGACGATAGCCCTGACATAATGTTCCATCTTCATAATAGTCCCTCCTTGGATTTTCGAACACTCATATGCTGTAAGATGTTGCCTGCCTCTGATATTAATACCACATATTCAGCTAAAGTTCTGCCATTTATTATTGCTGTAAAAAATCCTTGACAACATTGTTTCGCTTTATTAGAGTTTACATATATTGAAACTCTTAAACAATAGAGAGGGGGAGGATATGAATGAAAGAGATATATGAACTCCAGGCCGATGTCTGTAAGATTTTTGCCAATGCCAAACGGCTGGAAATTATCAATATTCTAAAGGACGGGGAAATGTCGGCGAGCGAGTTGATTGAAAGGACTGGTTTAAGCAAAGCCAACCTCTCCCAGCACATGGCGATCCTGAAAGCAAAGGGGGTTATCCTGATCAGGCGGGAAGGCGTCAATATTTATTACCGCATCGCCAACCCCAAGATTATCCAGGCGTGTAATTTGATGAGGGAAGTTCTAACGGAGCAAATCGAGGAGAAGGGACGGATTGTTTCCATTTTCACCGGCACTCCGAAGAAAGTCCCCGATCAGGAGGTGTTGAGCAGTAGAGGTGATGCCGGCAGATATGCTCGGAGTTCGGCCGTTTGTGGCAATGATTGATCAGGCAATTTTATTTGAAACAATAGGAGAACCCATGAAGAAAACATATAAAGCATCACTATTCATCGGCATTATTGTCTCTGTATTTATCAGTACCAGTGCTTTCGCAACCAACGGGATGAGACTGATCGGTTTCGGCCCCATCCAGAACTCTATGGGGGGTGTAAGCGCGGGTCTTCCGCTTGATGCAGCCACTGTGCTCACCAATCCTGCGGGGATGAGCGCACTGCAAAGACGGATCGATTTCGGCGCGTCCTATTTCAAGCCGTCCGTGGAATACAAGGCAACCGAAACAGCGGGAATGGGGGGTGGAGCCATCGCTTCCAACGGGAAGACGATCAATTCGGACCGGGGAGCCTCTCCGATACCGGCGTTCGGGCTCATCCTGCCGGTCAACGACAGGATGAAATTCGGCATCGGCGCCTACGGCACCTGCGGCATGGGCGTGGATTACGTAAACAATCTCTACGGCGGCGTCACCTATACCTCCTTCTCGCAGATGCGGTTCGCACCCGGACTTTCCTACAAGATCAACGACATGGTTTCCGTGGGGGCGACCATGAACGTGATGTACGCCACGATGGAGTTTAACGCGGCAGGCGGCTTCGGCCAGCAGCCGCACATGGGCGCCTCTTCGATCGGTTACGGAGCAACCATTGGTCTCACGGTGAAACCCACCGATATGCTGCAGGTGGGGCTAACGTATGAGACCAAGAGCTCATTTCAGGACTTTTCCTTCAATACGGCGGTCGGAACCGACAAGCTCCCCTTCGATCAGCCCCAGGTCGCCACGATAGGCTTAGGCTTCAAACCGATCGAACCGCTGTTGATCGGATTTGACGTTCAGTGGATACGCTGGTCCGAAACCAATGGCAAGGATCTGCCGAAATACGCCCAGAATGCAAGCGGGGCGATGCCCTGGAACATGGACTGGGAGGATCAGCTGGTATACAAGTTCGGCGTCCAGTACACCGTGAATCCGACGGTAGCGCTGCGGGCCGGCTATAATTACGGCAAGATGCCGCTGAACCCCGACCGGGCATTTGAGAACATGGCCTTCCCCGCCGTTGCGGAGCAGCACATCACCGCAGGCGTCGGGATCAACGTCACCAAACAATTCACGTTGAATATAGGAGGGGTCTATTCACCCTCGGCGACACTGACGGGCTCCAATGGCGGATTCCCGCCGGCGGGCCAGGCCATCAGCTCCTATGAGACGAGCATGTCGCAATATTCACTCGACAT
>JBDRFO010000142.1:0-2184 GCA_043818655.1 Chloroflexota bacterium | reverse complement strand
TGCACTGAAAACATTAATAGAAGGGCTGGCTTTGGGAATAACCGCTACCAACGAACCCAAAAATATCGAGTGCGGCGCGCCTGATTTCATCCTCATAAAAGGTTCGGTCACCGTTGGCTATATCGAGGCTAAGGATATCGGCAAGGGCCTGGGTGAAGCCGAGAAGACCGACCAGCTTAAGCGTTATCGTGATTCACTCACCAACCTTATCCTTACGGATTACATTGAGTTCTGGTGGTACGTGGATGGAGAGTGCCGTCTCAAAGCCTGCCTTGGAAGTGCCACCAAAGAAGGAAAAATAAGACGGGATAAAGACGGCATTCAGGCAGTTGCCGAGCTTTTGACCAATTTTCTCTCCCACAAAGCCGAAGGTGTGGGCACACCCAGAGAGCTTGCCCGGCGCATGGCACGGCAGGCACACCTCATCCGGAATCTCATCATCAATGCCTTTCAGAACGAGCCGGAAGGCGGCAGTCTGCACACCCAGTTGGCGGCTTTCCGTGATAACCTCATCCCTGACCTGTCGCCCGAGTATTTTTCCGATATGTATGCCCAGACTATCGCCTACGGGCTTTTTGCTGCCCGGTGTACCTCCCCAGATTCAAAGGACTTCACCCGGCAGAACGCTGCTTACCTGCTACCGAAAACCAATCCCTTTTTACGCAAGCTGTTCAACACCATCGCCGGACCTGACCTTGATGACCGCATCGCCTGGCTGGTAGACGACCTGGCGCAGGTATTGGCGCAGGCGGATATGGAGGCGGTCCTGAAGGATTTCGGCAAGCATAGCGGCAAGGAAGACCCGGTGGTGCACTTTTATGAGACGTTTCTGAAGGAATATGATGAGAAGATACGGGAGATGCGGGGTGTCTACTATACGCCGGAGCCGGTGGTCTCCTACATCGTGCGGTCAATCGATCACCTGCTGAAAACCCGCTTCAACAAGACGCAGGGGCTGGCCGATGATAAAACGCTCATCCTTGACCCGGCGGTGGGCACGGCCACGTTTCTTTACATGGTGATAAACGAGATTTACCAGGCTAACGTCGGTAAAGGGCAGCAGGGCTTGTGGAACAACTACGTGGCAGAAAAGCTCCTGCCCCGCATCTTCGGGTTTGAGCTGCTGATGGCTCCCTACGCCGTCGCCCACCTCAAACTGGGGCTATTGCTAAAGGAAACGGGTTACAAATTCCATAGTGACGAACGCCTGCATATTTACCTGACTAACACGTTGGACGAGGCCTTTAAACACACCGAGACTCTCTTTGCCCAATGGATAAGTGAGGAAGCTAACGCCGCCGCCGAGATTAAGAAAGAAAAACCTATTATGGTGGTGCTGGGTAATCCACCTTACTCTAAGGCGTCTGCCAACAAAGGTGAATATATCGAAAAGCTGATGGTGCGATACAAAACTGCGGTTCGCAGTGAACGAAATATTCAGCCTCTCTCTGATGATTATATTAAGTTCGTTCGATTCGCTCACGAACGGATTGAACGCACGGGTTATGGCATTATTGGGATGATTACTAATCACTCTTACCTTTCAGGACTTATCCACCGGGGGATGCGCGAAGAGTTAATGAAGACCTTCGATGAGATTTATGTGCTCAACCTGCATGGCAGTGCATTGTTAGGGGAGGGGGCACCTGACGGAGGCAAAGACGAGAACGTCTTCGACATTCGGCAGGGGGTAGCAATTGCCCTCTTTGTAAAGAGGGCGGGACACGATGGTATGGCTAGTGTGAAGTACACCGACTTGTGGGGTTTGCGAGATGGTAAATACAGCTATCTTCTGGAGAATGACATTAATAAGACTGACTGGCAGCTAATTGAGCCAGTGCCACCTTACTTCTTTTTTGTGGCTAAGGAATTTGAATTGCAGGGCGAGTATGACCAATTCTGGAGTTTAATGGCTATTTTTGGAACTGGCGTTCCCGAAAAAGACCGAGGCTTGTCTTGGGGAAGTGGAGTCAAGACAAATCGAGATTTCTTACTTATTGATTTTGATAAGAATATTCTCGAAAATCGGATACAGATGCTAGTCGACACATTGGTAAGTGATGATGAGGTAAAATCTCGGCTTGGTTTGGAAGATGGTAGTTACTGGGATACACACCGCGAGAGGCAGAAGATTAGAGACGTGGATTGGCGTCGAAACATTACTCGACACCTCTACCGTCCCTT
>JBDRFO010000141.1:0-9369 GCA_043818655.1 Chloroflexota bacterium | reverse complement strand
AATAGCGGGCAGTCTCAAACTGCAGCAGTACGAGGTTATCTCGCGGGCAGACCACTTCTGGGCGGGATATGAAAAAGATGTTGCGGAGAAAATGGCTTCTTTCTTTGCTGCCAGCCTTGCGTAGTCACGATTTATCGTGATGTTGCGCTACCTCTCTTTCTCTTCCCTATAATTTCCCCCGTCAAAATTAGGGGATGTTTTCTCATCAATTACGCAAATTTACGCATGTTCTCTCACAACGAAATTCTGTAGTATTTCCCTGTTAGAAGGTTATCGATTTATGCATCAGGACGGTAACGGAATCGGTGGGGTTGAGGAGGGGAAGTAAAACAATCAAGAGGAGTAACCTCTGGATGTTATAATTGTGAAGAATAACCAATGAATACAGAATCGTATGAGGAGAAAAGATATTTCGATTGCAGTCCCGAGATGATGGATGGAAAAGAAGCCCCGCGGGAAAGCCGCTTTGTCATCCACCGGCATCAGGCAACACAGTTACACTCTGACCTGCGCCTTGAGATTGGTGGTGTGCTCAAGTGCTGGGTGATATCCGGGCGGGTGCCTGATGAGCCGGGTCTCCGGCGTCTGGCGGTTGAAGCGGATGATCATCCGGTGGAGTACGTCGATTTTACGGGGGTCATCCCCGAAGGTGATTATGGTGCGGGGACGGTAGAGATATGGGATCGGGGTGAGTTTGCCCTTGCCGAGAGAACCCCCAATTACCTGAAATTTGTTCTCAGAGGACAGAAGCTGTCCGGCGGCTTTATCCTGATTCGCATGGATGCTCATAACTGGTTATTCATGAGGCAGTGGGGAAAAGTGAAGCAGAAAAAGAAGGATTTATCACATGCCAAAAATGAATTTGCGTAACTCCCTTATTAATTTACAGGGAGCCATTTCAGCGGTGCCGGTAACGGGTAATCTGGCTCTAGGCACGAGGGCAACAGGGCGAAACAGAAACAAGCAAAATGGGGGTTGGGAAAGGAGGTAGGAAGATGGCAAGATTAGGTACGGAACTTGTCCCGTGGCGACCGATCAGGGATGTTGAGCGCGTCTTTGATGAGATGGAGCAGACCTTTGAGGATGTCTTCGGCCGCCCGTTCTATCCGGTAGCATGGGGACGTCTCCCCGCCGTCAGGGCATGGTCACCGACGCTGGAGGTCTTTGAACTGGAAGATGAATACGTCATGAAGGCGGAACTTCCCGGCATGAAAAGGGATGATATTGACGTCTCGATATCGGAGAATACGCTGACCATTAAAGGGGAACGTAAGGCCAGTGAAGAAGTCCAAAATGCAAGCTATTTCCTTTGTGAGAGGTGCTACGGTAGTTTCGAGAGGTCAATTAGCTTCCCTACTTCGGTGGATGCTTCAAAAGTAAAGGCGAATTATGAGAACGGCGTCCTTGAGATGAAAATCCCCAAGGTTCCTGAGGCTAAACCCAAAAAAGTAGACATCATGGTGGGCCAATCCCAGCGCTAATCCCGGTGTATCGTTCTAATTTGGTTGGTATTAGCAGCTTCTATGTCATTACGCAGGGTTGACCCGTGCCCCTGTCGCCCTCGTGTCTGGAGCCGGAACCCTGCCCTATCGTTGCGTTTGGAAAGGGTTCTCTTCAATAGCTAATGATGGTTGATAAATTGGTTTTCTTTATTTTAATCCGGAATGACGGAAAGGTATCAAAGTCACCGCATATTTATATGCCCTGGTTGAGCTTGAGATTGAGCCTTACCAACTTGCTCATGGTGTCGGGCATCGGTCAGGCAGGGAAGCTATCCCATTACACGCGGGGCAATGTCTTCAATACCCTTTACGGGCGGACGCTTCCGGCGGCAACGGCAGTAAAAATGGTCAATCCTAGGCTTACCGTCATTGCGATCGGTGGTGACGGTGACGGCTATACTGAAGAAAGCCTTGTTATGGGGAGATAAAATCCCGATCGGCATTATCTATCGGTCTGCGCGTTCTGCTTATGAGGAACAGATGCCAGTTTTCCGCGTCGAAGTGCTGGCTGCGCCTGGGGTTGACCGGGGGAAAATGGAGAAGCTACTTGAAGGGTTTATTTGAACTTGGATGATACAAGAGCTACCACTCCGGTTGGTTCTGATTGATGATTATTGCTTGATGATGGATTTGCGTAAGATTTGCCAAAGCGGCAGGTATTTCTCTACCAGGCTAAAGCGATAGTTATCGAGCGTCCAGATGCTGACCAAACCCTGAACGAGGCTGAAGAAAAGGGTGGCTGTGGCTTCCACGTTAATATCATCTCTGATCTCCCCGGCCTTAATCCCTTCGTTTAGAAGGCTCTTAACATGGTCAATATATTTTTTGATCACATCCGAAAGTTTCTTGTTCAGCCTCCGATCGCCCAAACTGATGATCTTGGCGATGACCTGGAAGGAAACACCGCGTCTTTGTGCAATCGGGGATAAATGGTTGGATAACATGTTATCCAGGGTTTGCAGGGGGCTCTGGCTGGCGGCAGCACTCTGCTCTGTATCGCCGACCAGGTTCTTTTCGATATCATCAATCATAAGCGACAGGATATCTCTTTTGCTTTTGAAATGCCGGTAGATTGCACCCTCGGAAATGCCGACTTCTTTGGCAATTCTTCTGATGGTTATATGCTCACTGCCATACTTGACGATTACTTTTTGTGCTGCATCTACGATCTGCTCCTGTCGGCTTAAGGTGCTCTGTCGTCTGGTGATTGGTTTCTGTATTTTATTATTTATCGTTTGCATATTTACCGTGTAGTTATTTTCATGAATTGCTAACTTGCTTTTAATTCTATCACGAAAAGATACCGCGGACAACAGAACTATATTACGCTTACTATTCGTTTCGGACGGACCGTTATGGTAATTCCATAGGGGGGATTCTGTGTATCAACCTAAAAAGAACAGAATCATATTACGGTACTATTTGCATTTGGTTTCTTTGAGAGTGTCATTGCGAGCGTAAGCGAAGCAATCATAATATGTATCCGATAGAGATTGCCACGGGCACGAATGTGTCCTTACAATGACAGGGAAAGCTAATGTTATCAGCTAAATTAGAGCGATACATTTTCAAAAGCTGGTTATGGCAGAGTATAAATCTGACGTTTACATGTACCTTGTGCTGTTGCTACAATAGGGCATCGAAAAAAAACAAGCGAGGGTGATGATGGAACTGTCAAAAAAAATGAACCGGCTGGGAACGGAGTCTGCCTTTAAGGTCTTAGCGCAGGCGCAGGCTCTTGAGGCGAAGGGAATGGATGTCGTCCATCTTGAGATTGGTGAGCCTGACTTTGCGACGCAAAAGAACATCTGTGAAGCCGCTACGAAAGCCATGGCGAACGGTTTTACCCACTACTGTAACTCCCAGGGGCTACTGCAACTGCGCCAGGAGATTGCCCGTGAGGTCAAAAGGACAAGGGATGTTACGGTAGACCCGGATCGTATTGTCGTGACCCCCGGGGCGAAACCGATCATGTTCTACACGATACTTGCCCTGCTTGAGGAAGGTGACGAAGCGATCTATCCCGACCCCGGCTTTCCCATCTATGAGTCCATGATTAACTTTACCGGGGCAAAGGCGGTGCCCATCCCCCTCCGTGAGGAGCTTGATTTCCGTCTTGATGTTGATGAGCTGAAGTCGATCATCACACCGCGCACCAAGCTTATTATCATTAACTCCCCCCATAATCCCACTGGCGGTGTCCTTGAAGAAGATGACCTGATGGCAATTGCCAACCTGGCCGTGAAAAACGATATTACCGTGCTCTCCGATGAGGTATATGAGCACATCATCTATGAAGGCAAGTATGCCAGCATGCTGCGGGTGCCGGATATGATGGATCGAACCATCCTGCTTAACGGCTTTTCCAAGACCTACGCCATGACGGGATGGCGATTGGGCTACGCCGTCATGCCGAAGGGGTTGGTTGATGCAGTGGTGCGACTCATTGTGAACAGCGTGTCATGCACGCCGCCCTTTACCCAGTTTGCCGGCATCGAGGCACTTGCCGGGCCGCAGGACAGCATCGGCGTGATGGTGGAAGAGTTCCGGAAGCGGCGCAACCTGATCGTTGAAGGGTTGAACATGATTCCGGGGATAAGCTGTGTTTTACCAAAAGGTGCTTTCTATGCCTTTCCCAACATCAAGAAGCTGGGGATGGACTCAGCCAGGATTGCCGATTATCTCCTGAATAATGCCGGCGTGGCAACCCTCTCCGGGACATCCTTCGGCAAATACGGAGAGGGCTACCTGCGGCTCTCCTACGCCACATCGCAGGAGAATCTCAAGAAGGCTCTCACGAAGATAGGCGATGCTGTTGCCAGGCTGAACGGTTAGCCGTCTGATACTGGCTCTGCGGGAAACACAGCTTTCTTCCACTGTGTTTCCCGCTAGGCTATCTTGGCGTGTTGAGTTTCCGGATGCTTCTTACAGCAGCGGCTTGCAGAGAATCTCCTGCACTTTCATATCAAAGATGTTGCTCGATGTGGCAGGACGGATCACGGCGGCGGCATCAGCCCCGCTACGGGAGCCGGCAACACAAATGGTGTCTTCATCAGTGCGCACCAGCCCGGCATCGGCAGCCATCGCCGCCATCTCAACGCAAACCTTTATCCCGGAGCCAAAGATCCTGAGGGTGGATGCCATCACATCCCCGATGATGCAGGTGTTGAACTTCTTGCGCATGGCACCGCTGAGGCCGGAAAAAAGATGGGTTGACACGTAGACGATGCCGCCCTTCCCCTCAATGTATTTCTTATCTTTCTCAGGAATGCCGTCGGCGATATTCTCTTTGGTCGGGTCACGGCGGCCGGCAATCACCACAACCTTGAGACCCTGAAGTGTGTCCACTGCCCTGAGTGCGGTATATCCCTGGTATGATGCGACCACAATGGTCTTGATACCCAGCTCGGCAGCACGCTGCTTGACGATGGCCATGACAGCATCGGTGTTTTCCTTACCCGGTTTCTCAAAATAGACGATTTTTCTTTCCAACTCCGTTCCTTTCTACTGTTTACGATTTTGCCTATTATATTGTTATTCTCGCTTATCGCAGGATACTTTATCCTTCTAGATAACTTCTGTCAAGTTTTATCCCGGCAAATTTGGTTGGTGTCACTCTGAGAGCGAAGCCCTGAACCTTCCATCCGCCATGACCGGGATTTTACGGATTGCTTCGTCGCAGCCGCTCCTCGCAATGGCGGTGCACTGGTTTTTGTCATTGCTCTCTTGAACTGAAGCTGAAGTAACCATGATTGATTACAACCCTGTTTTGCCATGATTTACGGTGATAACGGGCTTCTGGTAGAATGAGAACATTACAGGATAGCATATTCACCGGCTTTATCATTTGAGAGGATGTCATGCAAAATGGGAGCATCGTTTTAATCGGCATGGCTGGTGTGGGCAAGTCAACGGTGGGCAGACTGCTTTCTTGCGCCCTGCGGTGCAGGTTTATTGATGTGGATGATGACATCGTGGCGAAAAGCGGGAAGGCGCTTCAGGATATTATTGATGATGACGGGGAGGAAGCCCTGCTTCAGATTGAAAAACAGCGGATGTTTGCGATCGACATGTCCTGCCCTGTGGTGGTTGCCCCCGGAGGCAGTATCATTTATCACCCCGACCTCATGGAGCATCTGAAGCAGCACGCCACGCTGGTCTACCTGGAAGACTCGTTTGAGACGATTACGGCAAGGCTGGGAGATATTTCAAAGAGGGGAATCATCGGGCTGAAAAGCAAAACACTCAAGGAGATACATGAAGAAAGAAAGCCTTTGTATTCCAGATGGGCAGACCTCACCCTTAACTGCCGTGACAAATCACCGGAAATAATTGTCAAAGAGATACTGGAATACTATCTGCACACAGACAGGTAAGGCTATACGCCATCTCTTGTCCGTTTTTTGTTTTATTCCTTTATTATGCTGCCAAGAAGTTCCTCAACCAGGGGCGCCGTCTGCGCTTCGGGCAGACAGTACTGCATCTTCAGGAAGCCTTCACGAAACTTGCTGACGTCTTCCGCGACATCTTTATCATGAAGAATGACGGCTGCCATATACCCGGCCAGCCTGCCGAAGTCTTTTCCCTTCATGCCGAACCTTGTCATCTCCTGGACACCCGTTCTTATGCCGCTGGAAGCCGTAAAACCTTCATCGTCAGGCAGTGCCTGGTAGTTCACGATAATATTGTTCTTCTCCAGCCGGTCGGCAATCTCCACCCCTCTTGCATAGCCGACGCGCAGGACAACCTGGTGCGTTGCTGTGTAATGTAAACCAGGGTCTCCCTCTACGTGTAAGCCTTCATCCTTCAGCGCCTGTGCAAAGGCTCTGGCATTTGTGGTTACCTGTTTCTGATAGTCTTGCCCGTAGGTATTCATCTCGTAGGCGGCCATGAGCAGTCCGAGCAGTGTTCCCAGGTGGTGGTTACTGACGCTCCCCGGGAAAGCCCGACGGGTAATGGATTCCCACAGTTCATGGTATGGTGAGCTTTGTCCCATGTTGCTGGCAACCAGTCCCCTCTGTGTGCCGAAGAAGGTCTTGTGTGTTGAGGCGGTCAGGATGTCGGCTCCTTCCTTCAGGGGTTCCTGGAAAAATGGCCCAAGGAGGCCAAAGACATGGGCGGAGTCATACATGATGATCGGCTTTGGACTGATACCGGTGGCAATTTTGGCAACCTCTTTTACCGGCTCAGGGTAGAGCATCATGCTTTTGCCGAAGATAATAAGCTCCGGTCTGTGCTCTTCAATGAGTTCTGCGGTACGCACAAGGTCGATCTGGTAAGGATTATCTGACAGGACAGGGAAATTAACTACAGACCATCGTTCGGTAGCCGGGTCTTTCGCAACATAGTTCCGCAGTGCCCCCATGGGCTGGGCGCTCAGGTGTCCCCCCCTGCCGATATGGTGGTTCATGACCTTCCTTATTCTCCGGGGCTCTGCCTGTCTGTCCGCCCCGTTAAGATAGTCCAGAAGTCCGCTGAAGACGGCAGTATTCGCCATCTGCCCACTGATAAGCCTTACTTCTATCTCGGAGCAACCAACGAACTCCTTCATCCTTGCAATTAGCTCAGCCTCAACGTCAGCAATAAAACCCGTCCCCTGGTAATAATAGGTTTCAACGTTCCCCAGGGTTTCCACCTTCTGGTGCTCGGCATATCTTCCTGAGGGATCGGTGATGCTGAGTATCTTTACCAGCGGGGACATCGTATTCTCCGATGGTATCAGATTGATGGTTTTTCTCTGTCGCCATAATGTGTTCGCGGAGGCTTTTCTGACCAGGTTTCTTGCTAGATTTTCCATAGACTCCTCATGATTCATAGAATTGGCTCTGGTTTCTTCCTGGATGGGTATTGGTCTGGCATGAGTGCTGCCACATTGCCGGTCAAGATGCCCTGCTTTTTATGCAGGGCATCTGCATCGCTTATCCGGAATCTGCCCGTGTGGGAGATGTCAAAAAGACCGCCGGATTTTCTTGTCGCCAGGTGCTCTGCCAGGATGCCGGGGGAAAAACTGAGAGGCATCTCCCAACCCCCGAATTCAACTATTTTTACCCCAAGCCTCAAATGCTCCTCATATAACGGGTATGTTTCATTTTGACTCTGCTTCGCCAATGTTCACCACAAAATACTGATTTATAGGATACCTTTTACGTCTTGATTCGTCAACCGCAGGCTTTCTGGGGCAAAGACAGTAACCATTTTTGGAGAAACAGCTTTTGACACACCGGGAGAGATTTTATCGCCAGGGCACCACCGGGGAAAATAGAAACAGAGGGAAAGGGATGTTTTCAAAAGAGGAGATTACAGGCTATCCAGAAACTGATTTTCCTTAACCTGAGCATGTCACGTGCTCTATCTCAGCACGTTGCGTTTCCGGCTGACTTCTCAAGTTTATCACAGTGCCGAGGCATCTGTCTCTGACTTATTGTCTTTCGCTCGCTCCTTCCGGTAGGGTAGGGGAGTCGCCGGCAGAAGTGTTAACTCTATCTCCTTTTGCCACCCTTATGACACGAGAAGTCTCTGAATGCAGCCGCACAAGCGGTATGTCAGCCGGAAAAATGGGGACATCGTCCAATCTCAGGGCTGCGTTGTATCGCCGTCTTTGCCGTTTCCCCTTTTTAACAGCTCGTCAAAGCCGGCAAACCACTTCACCTTGAGTTCATCAGACCAGTTGGGATCAAAGGGAGGGAACTTTGCCAGAAGCATCTCGTCCCATGTCGATGTTTGTTCTGGAATTTTTTCCGTTGTAGCTGGAACTTGTAAGTTCCGAGTTGTCCTTTTATCGGTTCTTTTGACAATTTTTTTTGTTCCTGTTGTGCCACGCATTGTCCGTGATTTTTTCAGGATGAATGGCGATAGCGGAATATCTGCTGCCGTGGAAAGTTCAATGAAGAACTTGATGCATTTGCGCGCGACGTCATCGGCCAGCTGGTAAGTATTGTGGAAAAGCTCATTAAGCTGGGCAAAGGTTGCCTGTTGCGGGTCAAAACTGCTGCCCAACAGAAAAATATAAGCGTCCGTGCAGACCTGTCTCAGAATATCAGCCCGGTGACTGTCCCTGTGGGAAACCAGCTCTCTTAAACGGTTGGTGGGGACATTGTTGCTATCGGTGAGGCCCAGGAAGCGCAGTGCCCCTAGGAGCTGTGTTCCTGTGCTTCCGGAGAATTTATCGCCCCAGTAGCTGCGATCAATGCGGGCAGGAATGCCTTGCTCCAGCCCTTCGATGAAGTTGTAAAAGGTGCGGTATGAAATGTAAGGGGGCAGGCGTTTCCTGTTTAACTCATATGCCATGTTGGACATCATTTTAGGGGAATATTACCAAAATTTCAAGAGGACAAAATTCCAAAAACAAAAGAGTTAATAGTTCCAAGGTAAAACGTAATGGAATTTAAAGGGATGAAAGAGGACGATTTTTGACTTATGCTTTTGGCACTGGGATAATTAAGGCAATTTTTCCGGAAAGGAGGGTAACATGCCGACGTCAATAGATTACGAGAAGGTGATGACGGAGTTCGTTTATATTAATCTTCCGGGGCCTGTTGAACCAGCACCCGGTATGAGCGGAGGCGAGCTTCTTCATGGTTTTCTGGCGGAGATTCACAACACAGAAAATCCGGAATTCAAGGACTTAATCAATAACCTGTGCATGAAATGGAATGTCCACTACAGAGAAAAGAAAGGGTAGATACTGGTTCTGTTCATCGGTTCAATTGTAAATGGGGAGATGGTTTTCCCGTTTACAATACGTGTAAAAAAGCACAACCGGGACAGTAACGAGATGTCTCCCTGTTTGATCTAGTCAGACCTATGGGAAGGAGGGGTTATGAAACGGACCAGAATTGCCGCGATCGATGTCGGTACGAGTAAGGTC
>JBDRFO010000140.1:0-14292 GCA_043818655.1 Chloroflexota bacterium | reverse complement strand
GCTTACCCTGATATTTTATGCTTACATAATTACTACCCACGACCGTACGGTCATGAGTAGTTTATTTTATCCGTCTTACCTTTTTCAGCAGAATATGAAGCCGCGGACCACCGAACCTTTTTCTCTGTCCTGCCGGCTCCTGCAGGTGCTGACAGGCACGGTTGACCACAGTAGCGGCGCAAGGACAGCAACCGGACGGAAAGCAACCATGCCGCTATGTCAGACAGCCGGCTTTGGCTTTATCGCGAATTCAGTTTATCGGCAAGCCAGTCCGCAATATAGGCGATGCCAATCGTGAGGTTATCCCCCTGGCAATGTTCAGCGCCGCCCTCTTCCCGTGTGAAGACCTTGAAGGTTTTGTCGTTGGAACCTACTTCCTCAAATAGCTTGCGTGCAACGTCCATCGGGATCTGTGCGTCCGCCTCTCCGTGCGTCAGCAGGAAGGGACACGCGATTTTTCCTGCGACCTCCTCAAGTGTGAAGGGTTCCAGTTTCTTCAGAGCCTCCTCAATGGTGTTGACCCCAAGGAACCAGATGATGTGCTCACCGGGGACAGAGAGGGATGTTTTGAACGCTGCGGCGACGCGACTCTTCCAAACTGCGTGATAGTCGTACTGTGCTCCCCATGCGACGCAGGCCTTGAAACGCTTTTCAAAGGCGGCGGCGCGTGGTGCGGTGTATCCGCCCAGACTGACTCCCATGATGGCGATTCGATCCTTATCCACATCCGCTCTTGTCTCCAGGTAGTCAACCGCGGCACTGCCGGCGACATCGGAGTCATGCCGTGCCGCCATTCCCCTGAAGCGGATGCTCTCCCCGTTGCCCGGAATGTCAATTACAAGACAGGCCAGCCCGCGTTTGACAAGCTCCGGAACCCGGAAATACTGGATTTCTTTGGTAATATCCAGACCGTCAAAAAAGACCACCGTTGGCCATTTGACCGCAGGCATTTCTCTCTTTTTCACAAAGTACGCCGGCAGGCTCTTCCCACCTTCGAAGGGAACCTCCACCGGTTCAATGGAAAGGAAAGGCACATCAGCCAGCCCTTTTTTGAAAAGCTCGATGGACCTGGCGTACGCCTGCTGGGTCTCCGATGTCCGGGGCTGCCTCAGCCTTTCTCCGATTTGAATATAATGGGCAGCGCGCATGTTAGCAGCCGCGGCTGTCTGTAAATGCCCCTTTTCTTTCGCCTGCTCTGCCAGGAGAGCCACCCTTTCCCCCATTTTGTGCCACGCCACAAACCACGCCCCGTTGTCGCCCGATTTTTCCTTGAGGGCAGCGCAAACCCTGTAGATCTCACCAAGCTCCCCTCCCCCACCGATGGATGAGGCGATGGCGCTACGTACCGCTGCCGACCATGTATAGTTTCCCAGGAACATCATGAATACTTCGTCCCGTCGGTCCATGAAAGCCTCCTTTATCAATCCTGTGAATTTGCTGCTTGTGCCTGCCAGTTATCCAAGTCGGTATCATCCTCATACTCACAGGGGTTACGCAGTTGAATATAAAGTTTGCAGCTACTCCGCATCTACCACACGGACAAAACTGTCTCCAACTGCGTAAGCCCTGACGCAAATGACAAGGATGTCCCGTCGTGTTTCTAGGCACCCACCGCAATCCCCGGAATCTTCAGCCTTACTTTATAGACCGAGGGGCGGGCGGTGATGTAGAGGGTTTTCCCGTCCGCATCCCCCCATGCCATATTTGACGGTATTTCGGGCATCAGAATGCGTCCCAGAAAGTTCTGTGCCGCATCGAAAATCCAGATGCCGCCCGGCCCGGTGCAGTAAACATTGCCCGCACTGTCGACCTTCATCCCGTCAGGCCCCCCCGGTTCTTCTCCATTCAGCTCGACAAATATCCGTCCGTTGTGCAAACCACCGTCCGGGCTGACGTCGAAGGCGCGGATGTGCTTCCGGTTGGAATCGTTGACATAAAGGGTTTTCTCATCTGGAGAGAAAGCAAGCCCGTTGGGTCTTTCGAAATCATCGGCCAGCAGCACCGGTTCGCCGTGGTGGGGAATACGGTAAACCCCGTTGCAGGGAAGCTCTTTCCACCTGGTAAAATCCTTCAAACCGTAAGGCGGGTCGCTGAAGTAGGTGCTCCCGTCCGAGCGGGTGACGACATCATTGGGGCTGTTCAGCCGGTGTCCCTGGTAGCGATCGGTAAGTACCGAGACGGTGCCGTCTGTTTCTGTGCGCGTCACGCGGCGGGCATTATGCTCACAGGTAACCAGTCTCCCCGCCGCATCCAGCGTCAGCCCGTTGGCGCCGCCACTGGGGTGACGAAACGTGCTGACCTCCGGGCCTTCCGCCAGCAACCGGTATTTCACAATGCGGTTATGCGGAATATCACTGAAGAGCAGGTGATTGCCACACCACACCGGACCCTCGGTAAAGGAGAAACCGGTCGCAATCATATCCAGCGTGGCGTCTTCGGGGGCAATATCCCGGAATTTGCTGTCGACGATCTGTGTCTTAAGGTCCACTGTCTACCTCCTGATATTATATTTTGCTGGACGTTCCGGCGGTTTCTTTCAGCCGGACAGGATGATAGAGGTTGTTTTCAGGTTTGCCCGGTTTATTTAATACGGGCAAATTTCTGTACCGTTTTCGCCCCTTTGTCGTACGCGGAATGGGTCCAGGCGACATCGCCGATGTAGATATCGCCTCTGGAGTCCACCGCGATGGCATGGCAGGAGATGAACAGGTCTGTTGCCGGGTCCTTCTCTTCGTTGCACCAGCGGGCAAGCAGCCTGCCGTCAATGGTAAAGATGCTGACGCCGGGCCGGATTTCGGAGACATAGACGATTTCATTCTCGTCGATGAACACATCGGTCGGACGGAAAACGTCCTGCCATATCTGGAGAAGATTCCCGTTCGTGTCAAAAATCTGTATCCGGTTGTTCTCCCGGTCGGGAATCCACACGCGGTCGTACTTGTCAATCCAGACGTTATGGGGCAGCATGAACTCACCGGGGCCGGTGCCCGGCTCACCCCACGAGAAGAGGAGCTTGCCTTCGGGGGAGAACTTGTGCACCCGGGCGTTCCCGTAACCGTCAGAGACATAAAAATTACCGGCTGAATCAAAATCAACGCCGGTCGGGCGGTTGAAAGGGAGTCCCCCGGCCTTGATGCTTCTCAGGCTGTCGATGAGATTATCTTTCCGGACGTAGCCGGTGTCCGCCGGCTTGCCCTTCTCTCCGATTACCTGGAGCAGCTTCCCGTCGGCGGTAAACTTGGAAACCGTGTGGTTGCCGTCATCGGTGCAGTACAGGATGCCCTGACGGTCAAACCGGCTCCCGTGCGGGCGGTTAAAATAGCCCTCACCCCAGGAGCCAAGGAAGTTGCCGTCACGGTCATGGATGGTGACGGGATGGGGACTGCGGTTAAAGACATATATCCTGTCCTCGGCATCAACCGTGAGACCACCGACATCCAGAAAAGTCCAGTCTTCAGGCAGCTTCGCCCAGTTGTCAACCAGATCGTAGGTGTATTCGCCACTGCCGTAACTCATGGGGTTACCTCCTTCAAAAAAGTATATTTGGGAACTGATTCCTCGAATTCAAGTATATAACCTGTCTGAACTCATACTGATGCATTTCAGGGTGTCTTTTAAAAGTCATCCGGAAACCCGGCATCATCAGACAGCGCATATTATATAGGCGGCAACGGGAAAACAGCTTCCAGATAGCTTGCGTATCATTATTGCTCAAAGTATGCGGCAAGATGACCCTGCCGTCAAGGGGTGCATTTTTTCTTTGTTCTATTGCCTGTCTTTGCTCCGGTCTTAAAAACAGGAGGGTATTATGAAGCAACCGCTATCTCCTCAGGAAAAAGCCGAGCAGGCAGCAGACCGGAACACTCAGCAGAAACGTGCCGAACAGCAGATTGGTATTGGAGTTCAGCTTTAGCGGCTCGGCAAGGGCTAATGTCACGCCTGCCCCGAAGATGCTGCCGAGTATCCCAAGCAGCAGAGAACCACGCTGGTGAAGAAGCTTTTTGATGAGAACAAGACCGACAATGATGCCTGCGGGATAGCCGACCATAATGCCGCCGATGGCGAGACCGAGTGCCCCGAATCCGGCGGCATCAGCCCCGAGGATTCTCCCGCCAAAGAGAGCACCACCCACGCCGAACAGAATACCAATTGCACCCAACCCCGCTGTCATCACAGCAAACCTGACGACCGTTTTCGCAACGGATGACGATTTTTCTGCCATGCTCTTATCCCGACGCTCTTGTTCCCCACGCTCTAAACTACTATTATACCCTTTGCCACACGATAAAGCATGGTGCCCCTCTGCTGGTTTTGGTTGCTTTGAGAGTGTCATTACGAGCGTAAGCGAAGCAATCTGTCCGCTTACCCGGATTTTTAAATTTATCCATAGACTCAGTATCTTGAGATAGGACACATTGTCGGCTCGGATTCAGAAAAAGTTTCGGGATAGTTATGATAGATTGCTTCGTCGCTACCGCTCCTCGAAATAACATTTATCAACCAAATACAAATAGTACTGAGGATAACCGGGCTTCAATATTCTCCTGATGAGGCGTATAATTAGGGAGAATTTATACCTGCACCGGATGAGGATTTGCCCCGAAAAATCTCCCGGCTCTCTCCGGAGAATTTGCATCTTCCACATACATTTACTTTCGGTGTTTTTAAGGGCAGTTCCCTCCCCGGATTATTCCTGAAAGGTGTTTCTGCATGACATCATGAAAAAAAAGCGTATTTTCTACGGCTACTGGGTGCTCGCCGTCGCGTTTTTCTGTCTGGTGCTCATGGCCGGTTGTATCATGTACCCCTTCAGCCTTTATGTTATTCCTCTCACCAGGGAGTTCGGCTGGAACCGTACCAGTATCATGCTTGCCTCGACAATCGTCACGCTGTCCATGGCGCTCACATCTCCCCTGGTCGGACGTATCCTCCGGCGTTACGGGGCACGAAGGATCATTACGGGCGGTGCCGTGTCGCTGACCGTCTGTTTTTTGCTCCTGAGCCGGTTACAGCATCTCTGGCAGCTTTACATCCTTTATGCCATGGCAGGAGTGAGCGCGGGCGCGATGGGAATCATCCCGGCAACCACCGTTGTTGCCAACTGGTTCAAGCGGCGGCGCGGCTTTGCCATCGGTATTTTGGGGACGGGTATCGGTGTCGGTGGTGCTGCTTTGCCGCTCGTGATCGGCACCCTTATTCTGCCTGATTATGGCTTGCGGGGCGCCTTTATCTTTTCCGCCGTCTTTGCCAGTATCCTTATCCCGCTGGCGCTGCTCGTCATCCGCACTTACCCCGAGGAAAAAGGCTTACTGCCGGACGGTGATGCTGTGGTGACTTCGCAAGAAAAGAATTCTGACCCGCCGGTTGAGAGCGGGATTTTCTTAAAAGCAGCCATCAGAACGCCGGCCTTCTGGCTGATTGCGCTCGCCTTTTTTGCCTTTAATGTTGCCAACCAGTCACTCATGCAGAACCACGTGCCCTACCTGCAGGACTACGATTTCCCCGCTGCGGTCACGGCCACAGCGATTGCCCTGGTCGGCATCGGCAGCGGTATCGGTAAGTTTTTTTTCGGCTGGCTGGCTGATTTCATTCACGCTAAATACACCCTTGTCATTGGCATCCTCTTTCAGGTAGGCGCCGTCCTGGTGCTCCTTAACATGGGTGCAAACTCACCCATCCAGCTCGTCTGGCTTTATGCCATCATGCTGGGGCTGGGTATCGGATGCTGGTTGCCGGCTCTCTCGCTGACGACCAGCGCCGTTTTCGGGCTGAGGGACTACAGCTCTATCTTTGGCACGCTCAACATGCTGTTCATGTTTGGCGCCTCGATCGGGCCGGTGCTGGCAGGCAGGATTTACGATCTCTATGGCAGCTACTTCTGGATGTTTATCAGCGCGCTCGCATTTTACGCTGTGTCGTTACCCACCATCCTGCTGGTGAAAAGCCTCAGGAAGGATTGATGCCCGCACAGGTTAGCCTGTGACCGGATTTACCGCCAATCACCCTCCGGCGATGCGGCTCTTCCTGGCTTATGTTCATCAGCCCGGCTAATTTTCCTCTGAATGAAATCTTTGCCGCCTGCCGGCTGAGGTTCTCCTCAGCCAAGCTGCTGCTGTATTTCCTTAATCTGTTCCTGATAGGATCGCAGCAATCTCACAACATCGCCAGGCCCACAGTTGCCGTAGGCAACACCCATGCTCTGAAGCTCCGCGGCATTCAGGGGGTAGGCGCTAAGGTTCAAAGGGAAGGTCATTTTGGCTTTGCCGACCTTTTTCAGTGTTGCCACCATACCATCAATGGTGCTCTTAAGGCGGGGGTCATGGCTGTCAGTGATACCCAGCGCCTGTGAAAGGTCGGAAGGCCCGATGGCGATCAGGTCAACACCATCCAGGGAGGCAATCTCGGCAAGCTGGCTGATCGCGTTCGCATCCTCAACCATGACGGCAAGAAGAACCTCGGCATTCGATGTTGCGATGTGCTCTCTAAAGGGTATTGACCCATACTTGGCGGCTCTTGTTGACCCGGCCATGCCTCTTTCCCCCTGCGGGGCGTAGCGCACTGCTTTTACCGCCTCTAAAGCGTCCTCCACCCCCCCGATGTGCGGCACCTGAATCCCCTGTGCCCCCATCTCCAGAATGCGCAGGATTGTTTTGGGGTTATTATCAGGAACGCGTACCAGGGAGGTAATCCCCACCAGGTCGCATGCCCGGATCATCTCCTTGACCAGATTTAGGTCGAATGAGTTATGCTCCATATCAATGAAAGCGGCATCAAAACCGGCATACCCGATAATTTCCACGAGCGTCGGGTCAGCCAGATTGACATATGTCCCGATGGCCAGTTTCCCCTGTTTCATTTTTATCCTGATTTTGTTTTCGCGCATTTGTTTCTCCTCTCAAAATTCGGTAAACCTACCGGGTGATTCAATCTTACGGTTAGTTACCCCGTCCGTCAAGATGGAAAGGAAGAGGTTTTGTTTGGTTTTGGTTGATAAATGTCACTCTGAGGAGCAACCGCGACGAAGCAATCTATCATAACTATCCCGAAACTTTTTCTGAGTCCGAGCCGACAATGTGTCCTATCTCAAGATACTGAGTCTACGGATAAATTTAATACGGGCACGGCGGACGGATTGCTTCGCTTACGCTCGCAATGACACTCTCAAAGCAACCAAATGCAAATAGTACCAAAGAAGACGTGATGGCACGCTGGATTTGCCACACTTATTTAAGGAACCTTTTCAATCATGGATAGTGCCAATGCCGCTACTGTGCGCAGCTCCTCCGGTTGTTCTCTGTCGGCACTCAGCCGCGCCAGTTTTCCCTTGAGGTCGACCCTTCTCTCTTTCCTGTCCTGTCCTACCAGGTCTCCCCCACCGGTTTGCTCCCGGTACATGCGCCGCAGGAACCCGGCGACCTGCTCACCTTGATAGCCAAACCCGGCCTGATCGGTGGGCTTAAGCCAGAGTTGCAGCTCTTTAAGGAAATCCTGGTAGGTCTTTTCTTCCAGCTCCCTGATGCTTGAATCCATTTCACGGTCGTTCAGAACATGCTTTTTCTCATTTTCGTCAAAACCCAGTTTTACCAGAATGTCGCGTCGGGCAAGAAGCGTTCCCATGATCCGGCTGCCCAAAAATTCCGGCCCGTGTCCGGGTTTGACAGTAATCAGGCCAAAGCCTTTTTTGAGAGCATCCTTTTCCCGGCGGTTCTGCGGGCGAAAATCAAACCGGCGTCTTCTTTGTTGTATTAATTCTGAAATCTTGAGGCCGTGCATCGTATCTTCAAAAAATCCCGGCGGGTGCATCAGCCAGAGGTCTCCCGAAAAGAGAATCTCATCGACAGGCTTGAAATCGCGTCCGATTTTTGCCAAGGTGTCGGGTGAGTTAGCGGGGGTGTATAAAAACAGAAGCTGGTCAACCGTATGCGTGAGCGTATCACCTTCCGGCAACCCCAGTATTTCCAGTCTGGCTCCTTCTCCGATATCAACCGGCTCTCCGAGGATGGGGAAAGAGAGGCCGCCGATGTTGCGCACGCGGCTTTCCTGGGCGGGGGCGAGCCACTCGATGTGTTTCCCGAAGCGGGACATATCCAGCTCTATTGATTCACCGGAGAAGTTGGGATGTACGAGTATCCGGGCATCCGAGATGATGCACATAACATCGACCAGCCCGCTGTGGTCAAAGTGATGATGCGTCAGGAGAATTCTCTCGATGTTGGCCGGCTCGATGCTGTTATCCCTCAGGAGCTTCAGAATGTGCGGCTTGTACCGCTTTTCCCCCGTATCAATCAGGGTATGCATCATCCTGCCGTTTTTCCTGTAGCTCAGCGCATAGATGTTGCATCCCAGGTTAAAGAAAAAACTCTGGAGAAGCGTTGCCGTACCCTTCAGCTTTTCCGTTTTAATCAGGTATGGCTGCGCAATCTGCTGTATCTGAGATAACTCATCAAGATACTGCGTCACGTTATCCCTGGTAATCAGGTCGCTTTTTTCCGCAAGGAAGAGCGCCTCAAGCTTTTGCCGGGCATAATCCCTCAGGTCTTTATCCGCATCCCGATATGCCTTCAGCAATGCCGAGACGGCAAAACCGCTTCTGCCGAATAGGACCATGCCCAGGGTGATATTCTGAAATCCGGATTCCGGATTTTCCACCGCGTTTTTTAACCACTGTAACCTGTCCCGGGCGGGCAACCTGTCAAAATCAACCTGGAGTGATTCCGCCTGTTTGATCTCCCGGTAGAGAGCCACCAGTTCCCCGGCTTTTTCGCTGTTCCCGGCGGTTGCGGCATGGTCATTGTCTGTTTCCCCGGCAATCGTGCGTGCGGCGGCTCTCCTTGCCGCCTCATCAATCTTCCCCATCCCCAGGCTGAGGAACTCCTCCTCAATTCGTGCAGCCCGGTCTCCGTTATCCCTTTGCGACCGGTTGCTCCTGACCATGCATAGTAAAATTGCGCCGATGATGACCAGAGAGTAAGGCTGGTGTAATAAGGTGTTTAACAAATTTGCTACCATTTATCCAACGCTCCCAATCAGCCGGTAAAGCATCACTCGATAACGCTCCTACCGTAGTTAATATTAATAAGAGGTTTTACGTCGTATTGTGAATCATCCGATTACCAACTTCACTTCGCGTAACAAGAGCAATTTATTTTATTCCTTCAGAAAAAGAAAAGACCTGCCGACAATGCCGACAATCTGACCTCAAATCATCTCTTGCCCGCAGGGAGAGCGGTAAACCATCCCCTCTTTGCATTCCCCTTTTTCCCTGGGTGAGATAGCAATTTTCGCGGCACCGGGTAAGCGGCAATTTACTTCATCTCTACCAATTCGATGAGCACATCATCGGGCGCCATGATAAAGGCAATTTTGACGCCGGGCCGCACCTCGGTAATCTCCCGGACGACCTCGGCACCAGCGGCTTTGCAGCTATTCAGCCCATCTTTGATATCATCCACCTTCATGCCGAAGTGCTCGTTGCCGTAGCGTTTGTGCGGTGCGTCCGCCTGCCGGGCATCGTCCGGGGACGGCGTATTGATAATCATCCGCCCGCCAACGATATTCAGGTCAGCACGAACACGCCCGTTCGGCATTTTGTTGACGCTGACCTTCTCTGCCCCGAAAGCCCTGACGTAAAAATCGGCTGTTTTCGCCGGGTCGGTAACCACAAGGTGTAAATGGTCAAACCAGAATTTTGCCATTTTAACCCTCCTTATTTATTTAACCATGTATTTCCTGTACCCGCATATATCCGGCGGTAATTGTCCTTATGAAGTGAAATTCTACCATCAGGACGGGATAAGGACAACATCAAGCGTGGTTACGGCTGTGCTCAGGATACTTATAAGCTTTTGAGTTACGCAGTTGAATACGAAGCCTGAAGCTGCTACTCATCTAACACACGTACAAACTGCCTCCAACTGCGTAAGTCCTAAAGCTATTAAAAAAAACACTTCCCATGCTTTATCTCAGCATGTTGCGCTTCTGGATAGCCTGTAATGGCAGGGATTTTACCATATCTCGATAGGTATCTGCCACCAGTTATCAGCACTCATTATTCCTCTCTTGATACCGTAGGGGCGGGTGAGGTATGATGAGCGGTTTTCCGGGGATAACCGGTTTTTCTCATCCATGTTTCTTCCCGAAGATAAAAAAAGGGGCAGGAATCATACACCCCTGCCCCTTTTCAGTCTTATAGGCTATCCGGAAACTGATTTTCCGAACCTGAGCACACCGTGTGCCCCGTCTCAGTATTCCGAGTTTCCGAGATGATTTCCAAACTGATAAACATAAATAACGGGTCAAGGCGATGGAGACTATTTACCGGATATCCGGCCCAAAATATTCGTGCGTTTGCTCAGGACAACAATTCCGGCAGCTATTCTTCCAGAGGCTTCATTGTCAGGAGCTTCCTGGCAATATCCGGGTACTTGGCGATAAACAAAAGCTCATCCTCAAGCAGCGGGCTCTGGGACTCCACGTTGGCGTATCTTACCAGTTCAAGGATCTTCTGCGCCTCTTCCGCGTTGGCGAAGGTGACCGACATCTTGCCCATGATGTGCCGGAAACCGGAGATGCCGCTGTACTCGCCGCTGATGATCTGTCTGCCCGTCTCGACATACTTCGGCTCACCACGTCCCAGCTCCTCATAGCTGTAGAGCTCATAGTTGTCGGCATCCTTCAGGACACCATCGGCATGAATGCCGGAGGCATGGGCGAAGGCGTTTGCGCCGACTCCCGGCTGGTTGATCGGGATGGGCAAGCCAAAAGCATAGCTGGCAAACTGGGCTATTTCCCACGACTTTGACAGGTCAATGGGGTTGGCAAACTGGTATTTCCCGGCAAAATCCCTTGACTTGGTACAGGAAAGAACCACTGCCAGGAGGTCAGCGTTCCCTGCCCTTTCCCCGACGCCGTTGATGGTGGTGTTGATATAGACATCCTGTCCGCCGTCAATAACCCCCTTTGCCCCGGCGAGGGAGTTGGCGACTGCCATCCCCAGGTCCCCGTGGCAGTGAATCTCAATAGGCATCTCCAGTTGTTCCGCCATTGACCTGGTTGTTTCGTAAATTGAAAAAGGATTGTCATAGCCCAGGGTGTCGCAGTATCTCAGGCGGTCAGCCCCGTTCTTCTTGGCTGCCATGCCGAATTTCATCAGGAAGTCCGGAGCCGTGCGGGAACCATCCTCAGAGTTGATGCCCACCGTCTCGGCACCAAGCTTCTTCGCCAGTTTCAGTGCCTCAACCATATCATTCAGGACATCATCCCGTGTCTTCTTTCCCAGGTACTTGCCGTGAATCATCTGGTCGGATGTCGAGACAGACAGGTTCAGATGCTTGATTTCCGGTACTTTTTTGAAGGCAATCTCCACATCTTGCGCGATGCCCCTCATCCATCCTTCTAGGCGAATGGGATTCAGCACGCCCATCCTGGCAAGTTCCAGATTGGCTTGCAGATAGTATGTCTCATGATTTGTCGTCGGGAAGCCAAACTCGGACTGAAATACCCCCATCTTATTCAGGTACATGTTGATCATGGTCTTTTCCAGCTTGGATAATCCCAGCTTAGCCGTTTGTACACCATCCCGGTTGGTTACATCTAATAAATATATTTTACCCACATTTCCACCCCTTTGTTATATTGCCATAGATGAATTACGGCCTCGTGACCGCGCGAAAGCAGGTTCACGGTAAACCGGTTAAACCTGTCGCAAACTCATCTAAATCTACCCTAAATTCATTTTTTTAATCACGGCATCTGCCACCTGCGCGGTGCCGACCGCCGTCTCCGGTGCTTGAGGTTTAAGGTCATAGGTAACATCCTTGCCTTCCGTCAGGACAGATGTCAGCGCCTTTTCCACCTTATCACCCGCTTCCCTCTCTCCAAGATAGCGCAGCATCATGATACCGGTGAAAATCATCGCCATCGGATTGACCTTGTTCATACCGGTATACTTCGGGGCACTCCCGTGTACTGCCTCAAACACCGCATAATCAGCACCCAGATTGGCACCCGGAGCCACGCCAAGCCCACCTACCAGGGCGGCGCAGATGTCGGAGAACAGGTCTCCGAAAAGGTTGGGGGCGACAATCACATCGAACTGCTGCGGTCTCTGGAAGAGCTGCATGCCCATGTTATCGGCAATCCTGTCCTCAAACTCGATATCGGGGTACTCTTTTGCCACCTCATGCGCCACCGAGAGAAACAGCCCGTCAGTGAACTTCATGATATTGGCTTTATGCACCGCCGTGACCTTTTTCCGCTGGTTGGTGCGTGCGTAGTCGAAAGCGAATTTAACGATCCTGCGGCTGCCGGTCTCCGAGATCATCTTGATACTGATACCTGAGTCCGGGGGAATGATGCCGGCGTTGGCATCAGCAATGTGTTTTATCAGCTTTGCAGTTTCCGGCTTCCCTTTCTCAAACTCAATCCCGGCGTAAAGGTCTTCCATGTTCTCCCTGACCACAACCAGGTCTATGTTCGGGTACATTGCGGGAATTCCCGGATAGCTTTTGCAGGGCCGGAGGCAGGCATAAAGATTAAGCGCCTTGCGTATCGCCACATTGACGCTCCGGAACCCGGTGCCCACCGGTGTGGTGACGGGGCCCTTGAGACCAACCTTATTCTTCCTGATGGATTCCAGAACAGCTTCCGGTAAAGGCGTGTTGAATTTATCCATGGCGGTTACGCCAACATCAAAGATATCCCATGCGAACTTGACGCCGGTCGCCTCAAGAACCCTTACGGCTGCCCCGGTAACCTCCGGTCCCACACCATCCCCGGGCATAAGCGTAATTCTATAGGTCATCAATTTCCTCCTGTATCATCCAAACCCGCCCGTTAGCGGAATCGGTTCTGTTTAATTATGGTTGGAAGCTATCCGGAAACTGTATTTTCACATCCTGGCATGAAACATGCCACACCCTGCGATGCGAAGTTTTAACGCTCAACTATAGCTTAATGTCACCATACTTTTCAATATAGGGTAAAAGCCCGCCCTCCCCCAGAATCTTGAGCATGACATCGGGAATCCTGCCGAATGTCAGCTCATTCCCGTTACTCAGGTTCCGGATGGTGCCGGCGCCCAGGTCTACCTCAAGGTTGTCACCATCGTTAATCTTGTCCGTATCGCAGATCAGAACGGGCAGGCCAAGGTTGATCGCATTTCGGAAGAAGATACGGGCAACCGATTTTACCAGTATCGCACTGACACCGGCCATCTTGATGACAAGCGGGGCGTGCTCACGTGAGGAGCCAAGCCCGAAGTTCTTGCCGCCGACAATAAAATCACCCGGCTTCACCCTTGAGGCGAAGGTGGGGTCAGCATCCTCCATAACATGCTTGGCCAGTTCCGGCAGGTTGCTCCTGATCTGGGCATACTTGCCCGGAATAATATAGTCAGTGGAAATTCCATCCCCGTATTTGAATGCCCTACCCGTCAGCATTTTAAACTACCTCTCTCTTTTAGAGTCACCAATCTTTTCGTGTCAGGGGCGAGAAGCGCCGCTGCACATTCGTCTTAATAGATTTATAACCTGCGCAGTTGGAGGCGATTTTATCCGTTTGGCAGATGAGTCGTCGCCGCAAACTTCTTATGCAACTATGTAACTTCGGCACAAATATGCGCATATTTTGTGCCAGGTATTCTGTAAATTATTTCTCGTCGTCTAGGCTATTTCTCGGGGGTCGGTGATTTCCCCGCGTATCGCAGTTGCGGCGGCGGTTGCCGGGCTTGCCAGATAGATAAAGCTGTCCGGGTTACCCATACGTCCTTTAAAATTCCGGTTGGCGGTCGAGAGACACGTCTCCCCGTCCCCCAGCACCCCCTGGTGAACACCCAGGCAGGCACCGCAACCCGGTGTTACCAGGGCTGCCCCGGCTTCAATAAGGGTCTGGATATAGCCCTTCGCAATCGCGGCAAGTAAAACCCTGCGGGAGGCAGGGCCCACCACAAGCCGTGTTTGCGGGTTAACCTTCTTCCCCTGCAGCATCTTCGCCGCAACCTCAAGGTCTTCAAGCCGTCCGTTGGTGCAGGTGCCGATATACACCTGCTGGATTTTTGTCCCTTTCAGGTCTCGGGCAAGGGCATAGTTGTCAACGGTATGGGGTTTCGCCACGGCCGGCTCAAGATCGGACAGGTTGATATTTAGCGTCTCTGCGTAGACCGCGTCACTGTCCGCCGAGATCGGCTGGAAATCACCGCCCCTGCCCTGTGCGATAAGGTATTCCTGTGTCAGCTTATCGGAGGGGAAAAGCCCCGCTTTACCGCCGGCTTCAATCGCCATGTTGGAAACGGTG